>DATABW010000140.1:0-1952 GCA_036259375.1 Woeseiaceae bacterium | reverse complement strand
CGCGTCGTACAAGCGGGAGAACGGCGACGTGGTGATCACGTCGTTGCCGTACCAGGTATCAGGCAGCAAGGTCCTGGAGCAGATCGCGGCGCAGATGCGCAACTAGAAGCTGCCGATGGTAGACGACCTGCGCGACGAATCGGACCACGAGGAGCCGATTCGCCTGGTGATCTCGCCGAAGTCGGCGAAAACGGACGTGGACCAGCTCATGTCGCACCTGTTTTCGACCACGGCACTCGAACGAACCGTGCGCGTCAACATGAACATCGTCGGCAGGGACGGCCGGCCTCGCACTTTCAACCTCGTCGACCTGCTGACCGAGTGGCTGGAGTTCCGGAAAGCTACGGTCAAGCGGCGCCTGAACCATCGGCTGCAGATCGTCAGCGATCGCCTGCACATTCTCGAGGGCCTGCTCGTCGCCTATCTCAATATCGACGAGGTGATCGCCATCATCCGCAAGGAGGACGAGCCGAAGCCCGTACTTATCGCCAGGTTCCGGCTGTCGGACGCGCAGGCGGAGGCGATCCTCAACCTGCGCCTGCGGCACCTCGCGAGACTGGAGGAGACCAAGCTGCGCGGCGAGCAGGACGAACTGAATGCAGAACGCGACCTTATCGAAAAAACGCTGAAGAGCTCGGCGAAACTGAAGGCGCTCATCAAGAGCGAGATACTGGAGGACGCCGAAGCCTACGGCGACGCGCGGCGCACACAGCTCGTGGAGCGCGAAGCGGCGCAGGCGATCGACGAAACGGAGCTGGTCGCAAGCGAGCCGGTCACGGTGGTGCTCTCGAAGCGCGGCTGGGCACGCGCCGCCAAGGGGCACGAGGTCGATCCCCTGAGCCTGAGCTACAAGAGCGGCGACGAGTTCCTGGCGGCGGCGCATGGCCGCAGCAACCAGCTCGCCATGTTCATCGACAGCACCGGCCGGGTCTACAGTGTCAACGCGCACACGCTGCCGTCGGCGCGCGGGCAGGGCGAACCGCTGTCCGGGCGGTTCAATCCACCCGACGGGGCGGAGTTCTGCGGCGCCATGATCGGCGATCCGGAATCCAAAGTGCTGCTCGCGAGCGACGCAGGCTACGGTTTTATCGCGGCGCTCGGCGAGCTGGTGTCCCGTAACAAGGCGGGAAAGGCGATCCTGCGCGTGCCGCCCGGCGGGCGCGTCGTCGTGCCCGCGGCGGTGCCGCCGGACACCGAGTGCCTCATCGCGGCCGTGAGCTCGATCGGCCGGCTGCTGCTGTTCGAAATGGACGAGCTGCCGGAGCTGGCCAAAGGCCGCGGCAACAAGCTCATCAACATTCCCGGCAAAAAATACCAGTCCGGGGAAGAGAAGCTCGTCGCGGTTGCGGTCGTGCCGGAGGAGGCCAGCCTGAAGGTGGACACCGGCACCCGCACGATGACGCTCAAGTGGAGCGATCTCGACGACTACTACGGCGACCGCGCCCTGCGCGGATCGCTGCTGCCGAAAGGCTGGCGGAAGGTGGAGCGGCTGGCGGCAGAGCCGTAGGAGCCCGTATCAGGAGACGTTCACCTTCTTCCTGCCGACCATTGCGGGTTCGGTTTCCATCTCGGCCGTCGCATCGTTCTGCGCTGCCGGCATGTCCTTCAGCTCTTCGTTGACGCCGGTGTCTTCGTCGTCTTCACGGTTCGTCGCCGGCATTTCCACCGTGTCGGCCTCCGCCAGTGCGCGGGCCGCCGCCGGATGCGGCACGGTTTCCTCGCTGACCAGTGTCGGGAATTCCGCGGTCGGCGCATCCGGCCCCGCCGCATCGTCATCCGGACTTTCCAGGCGCTCGAGCAGGTCGCGAGCCGCATTGGATAATTCGGCGTTCAGCGCCTGGGTAGCAGTCAGCTCTTCCTGGTAATCCTGTTCGAGAATCTTGTAGTCGACCTCGCGGCTCAAGGTGTAGGGATCCTCTTCCGGCACGGTTTCGCCGCTGTCGAGCTGGATC
>DATABW010000139.1:0-2197 GCA_036259375.1 Woeseiaceae bacterium | reverse complement strand
GCCCTGGATGTCCCGGCCCAGCCAGCCCTGCGCGCGCGCCGCGGCCAGCGCTTTCGTGAATACCGTCCTTGCGAGCGGGTATTCCGAGCGGAGGTAGACGTAGCCGAGATTTGCGCCGACGGTGAAGCCGGCGATGGCCATGCCCTCGATGAGCGTGAACGGGTCGCCTTCCATCAGCAAGCGGTCGGAGAACGTGCCGCTGTCGCCCTCGTCGGCGTTGCAGGCGATGTACTTCCGGTCGCCGGCGGCGTTCGCGACCGTCTGCCACTTGATGGCGGTCGGGAAACCGGCGCCGCCGCGGCCGCGCAGCCCGGAGGCCTGCAACTCGTCCAGCACCCCCGCGGACCCGAGCTCGAACGCGCGGCGGAGGCCCTTGAGGCCGCCGTGCGCGAGGTACTCGTCCGCCGACAGCGGGTCGGTCATGCCGCAGCGCGCGAACGTCCAGCGGTCCTGGTTCGCGAGCCAGGGAATCTCCGCCGTCGGACCGAGCCGCAGGCGGTGATCGCCGCCCTGGAGGAATCCCGCCTCGAACAACTCGTCGACGTCCTCGGGGCTCACCGGCCCGTAGGCGATACGCTCGCCGTCCACCAGCACTTCCACCAGCGGCTCGAGCCAGCTCATGCCCCATGAGCCGTTGCGCACGAGATCGAGCGGGCCCCTGTTGCCCCCGCTGCGCGCGAGAATTCTTGCCGCGACCTCGTCGGCGCCCATCGATACGGCGGCGGTCTCCCGCGGCACGAACACCTTCGCGTTCATGCGGTCTCCCTGACCAGCCGGTCGAACTTGCTCGCGTCGACCCGGCCGTATACGCGTTCGTCGATCATCATGGCAGGCGAGCAGGCGCAGTTGCCGAGGCAGTACACCGGCTCCAGCGTGATCTCGCCGTCGGCAGTGGTTCCGTGCAGTGCAGCGCCAAGGGATTTTTCGGCATGCGCCGTCAGCTCCCGGCTACCCATTGCCTGGCAGGACTCGGCCTGGCAGATCTTCACCACGCGCTTGCCGGGCGCGGCGGTGCGGAAGTCGTGATAGAAGCGGACGACGCCGTGGACGTCGGCGCGGGACAGGTTGAGCTCATCGGCGATCTGCCGCATCGCGGCGTCACTTATATAGGAATAGCGGTCGACGAAGGCGCGCAGGATCTGCACCAGCATTTCGGGTTTCGCGCCGAAGCCGGCGATGATCTCCTGACCGATTTCTTTGTCGTACCTGGTCGGCATCGCAACCTCACCCCCTGCGATCCAGTGTGATCCCTGTGTGCGTCAAGTCAACCGCCCGGCGCCCGCATAAACATTGAACGTACCGCGGCGAAGGAAGCCGACGAGCGTCATGTCGAACTCCCGCGCCAGCTTCACCGCAAGGCTGGACGGCGCGCCGACGGCGGCAAGGAGCGGCAGCCCCGCCACCAGTGCCTTCTGCATCAGCTCGAAACTGGCGCGGCCGGAGACCAGTAGTCCCAAGCCGTGCGCCGGCAAACGGTGCTGCCGGAGCAGCGCGCCTGTCACCTTGTCGACGGCATTGTGCCGACCGACGTCCTCGCGAACGACCACGATCTCACCATCTGGGCTGAAAACCGCCGCAGCGTGCAAGCCGCCGGTCTTCGAGAAGACCTGCTGTCGCTGCCGCAGAAGGTCCGGCATGCCGGTGAGGACGTCGCGCGGGAATGACGTGCCGGCGTGCTTCAGCGATTGCTGGCCGGCAACGCGCAGCGCATCCAGAGACGCCTTGCCGCAGACACCGCAACTGGACGTGGTATAGAAGTGCCGCTCCAGGCGTCGGAGATCGATTTCCTCGTCGGCGTTCAGCCCGATGCGAATGACGTTCCGGACGCCGGTTTCCGGGTCCGCCTCGCCGCAATGCTCGACCGAGGCAATCCACGTCTCATTCGTGATGATGCCTTCGGAAAACAGGAAGCCGAGGGCCAGCTCCGCGTCGTTCCCCGGGGTACGCATCGTGATTGAAATGCTCTTCGCCGCGGCACCGGAAGCTCCGGCGGTGCAGAGCTGGATCTCCAGCGGCTCCTCGACGGCGACTTCGTCGCGCCGGGCGACCTGTTGGTCGCCGGACACTTTGTCGATGTCGATTGCGAGACTGTTGGTCGTCATGCGTAGCAGCGCGTGTCGGGCCGTTCAGTATACAAGCTGGGAATCGTGGCTGGCGGCGCCGCGACCGGGGGGTTGCCCTTGGCGGAATGGCTTCC
>DATABW010000138.1:0-7707 GCA_036259375.1 Woeseiaceae bacterium | reverse complement strand
GCCATCGGAGCCCTGAAGGGACCCTTGCACGGCGGTGCGAACGAGCGTGCCATGGAAGTGCTGCAAACGATCGGCGGTTCCAGCAATGCCGAACGCTGGATTCGCGACGCGCTCGCACGCAAGGAACGGATCATGGGCTTCGGGCATCGCGTTTACACGACCTCCGATCCGCGAAACTCAGTCAACAAGAGCATGTCGCAGCGGCTGTCGGAGGAAACCGGCGACGAGCGGCTGTACGCGGTGTCTGAAGCCATCGAGAAAGTGATGTGGGACGAAAAGAAGCTGTTCGCAAACGCGGATTTCTACGCGGCCACGGTGTACCACTTTTTGGGAATACCGACTTATCTCTTCACGCCCATCTTCGTGTGTTCCCGGGTCACGGGCTGGTCGGCGCACATCATGGAGCAGCGCGCGAATAACAAGCTGATCCGGCCGGCTGCCGATTACGTAGGCCCTGCGCTGCAGGAGTGGGTGCCTATCGACGATCGCGCCTGATACGCCCCGCAGGGCCTCCCGCACGGGCGTCCTGTAACAGCAACTGACGAAACGAGAGAAGTAATGACCGATCACCCACAACGCTCGGCCGCTCGGGCGGAGCTGGACGCGCCGCTCGTCGCAATCGCCGAGTACGTGTGCAACACCACACTCGATTCAGACCTCGCGTTCGAGACCGCGCACTGGGGCCTGCTGGACACGCTCGCCTGCGGGTTCCAGGCGCTCGATTACCCCGCCTGCACGAAGCTGCTCGGCCCATTGGTGCCGGGTGCCACGTTGTCCGGAGGCGCGCGCGTGCCGGGCACGTCGTTCGAGCTGGAGCCGGTGCAGGCCGCATTCAACATCGGGGCCATGATCCGCTGGCTCGACTTCAACGACACCTGGCTGGCAGCCGAGTGGGGCCACCCGTCCGACAATCTCGGCGCCATCCTGGCGATCGCGGATTACCTCTCGCGCCGGAATCGCCTGGGAGGCAAAGACCCGCTCACGATGCGCGATGTGCTGGCGGCGATGATCAAGGCGCATGAGATCCAGGGCGTCATCGCACTGGAGAACAGCTTCAATCGGGTGGGACTGGATCACGTGCTGCTGGTTCGGGTGGCTTCCACGGCCGTGGTGACCCGGATGCTCGGAGGTCGTTTCGACGAGGTCGTCAATGCTGTTTCGAACGCCTGGATAGACGGTGGCGCGCTGCGCACCTACCGGCATGCGCCCAATACCGGCTCGCGCAAGAGCTGGGCGGCCGGCGACGCTACCAGCCGCGCGGTGCGACTGGCGCTGATCGCGCTGACCGGTGAAATGGGTTACCCGTCTGCCCTCTCAGCCGGAACCTGGGGTTTCTACGACGTGCTTTTCGAGGGCAAGTCGTTCACGTTCCCGATGGCTTTCGGCAGCTACGTCATGGAGAACGTCCTGTTCAAAATCTCCTATCCTGCCGAGTTCCACGCCCAGACCGCCGTTGAAGCCGCCATGACCCTGCACGGCGAGGTGGCGCCGCGGCTCGACCAGGTCGAGAAAGTCGTCATCGAAACCCAGGAGCCCGGCGTACGCATCATCGACAAGACCGGCCCCCTCGACAACCCGGCCGATCGGGACCATTGCCTGCAATACATGACGGCCGTGCCGCTGATTTTCGGCCGCCTCACCGCCGCGGACTACGAGGACGACGTTGCTGCCGACCCGCGCATCGATCACTTGCGCGCCCGCATGGAGGTACAGGAGAACCCGGCCTTCACCAGGGACTACTACGATCCTGAACGCCGCTACATCGGCAACGCGGTGCAGGTCTTCTTTCGCGACGGCACCAGCACGGCCCGGGTCCAGGTCGATTATCCCGTCGGTCACCGCCGGCGCCGGGATGAAGGAATTCCGCTCCTCCGGCAGAAAATCGAGTCGAGCATCTCGGGCAAGCTGAAGCCGCGCCAGTGGGAAGAGCTTGCCACGCTGGCGGACGATCGAACAAAGCTGATGGAGACCGCCGTAGACGATTTCATGGCATTGCTCGTGGCCTGACGCGGAGTCGCTCTGTGGGCTCCGCTTGCGACGGACTCAAACCATGAACCAACTCAGTGCCAGCGCGCCTTCAATGAGCCGCGTACCCGCCGCCCGGCAGTGTCCCGCCTGGGCCATGACGTGACGCCGGAGGAACTTCGGGTAGCGATAGAGCGGGGCGTGGAAGAGCTCGATCAGGAATTGCCCGAAGGGGCGGCGGAGCGGATGGCACGGCTGCTCCTGGAGCTCGCGCGGTGGAATGCGCGGGTGAATCTCACGGCAGTGCGCGACGTCCGGGAAATGGTGGCACGGCACGTGCTCGATAGCCTGGTCGTGCGGCCGTTCGTGAAGGGTTCGCGCGTGGCGGACATCGGGACGGGTGCGGGGTTTCCGGGCTTGCCGCTCGCGATCGCGGAGCCGGGGGTCCAGGTGGAATTGCTGGACCGTAGCGCGAAGAAGATCGCATTCGTGCGCCACGTCATAGGCGAGCTGGGGCTGGAGAACGCGTCAGCCGTGCAAAGCGCGGCGGAAAGCTATGCACCCGCCGAACGCTTTGATACGGTTCTCTGTCGGGCGCTTGCGGCAATCGATCGGCTGGCGGAAATGGCTGGGCACCTCCTGGTTGACGATGGCGTATTGCTGGCGCTCAAGGGACAATACCCGACTGCTGAACTTCGCAAACTGGCCGACAGGCCTGAGTCGTGGGATTACAGCGTCACAGCACTGGCGGTACCGGGCCTTGCGCGGCATTCACGGCACGTTGTCATCCTGAAGAGAGGCACCTGAACATAATGTCCCGCGTCATCGCCGTTGCGAACCAGAAAGGGGGGGTCGGCAAGACCACCACCTGCGTGAATCTCGCCGCCTCCCTGGCAGCGACGCAACGCCGCGTGCTGCTGGTCGACATGGATCCGCAGGGCAACGCCACGATGGGTTGCGGCATCGACAAGATGAACCTGGAACGCTCGTCCTGCGACGTGCTCCTCGGCGATGAAACCGCGGCGGATACGATCGTGTCGGCGCCGGAGGGGCAGTTTGCCGTCCTGCCCGGCAATGAGGACCTGACAGTCGCCGAAGTCAGCCTGCTGAAGGAGATCGGCCGCGAAATGCGCTTGCGGAAAGCCCTGGCGCCGGTCCGCGGCCTGTACGATTTCATCCTCATCGACTGCCCGCCGTCCATCAACATGCTGACGGTGAATGCGCTGACCGCGGCGGACGGCGTCCTGATCCCGATGCAGTGCGAATACTACGCCCTCGAAGGGTTGAGCGCGCTGCTCGACACGATCGAGCAGGTTCGCACGTCGGTCAATCCGGAGCTCGAGGTCTTCGGGCTGCTGCGCACCATGGTCGATCCGCGGATCAACCTGTCGAACGAAGTCTCGGAGCAGTTGATGGAGCATTTCAACGACAAGGTTTTCCGGACGGTCGTGCCGCGCAACGTGCGGCTGGCCGAAGCACCGAGCTTCGGGCGTCCGGTCCTGTATCACGACAGGACGTCCCGCGGCGCAATGGCTTATCTCGCGCTCGCCGGCGAGGTCCTGCGCCGCGAAGACGAGCGCAGCACGGCGGCGTTGTAACCCACGATAAGCGAGTCCACCGAGCATGACGGAAACCGATACGATAGAACGACAGGAACGCGGCGAGAGAAGCATGAACAAAAAGAAACGCCTGGGGCGGGGGCTCGATGCGCTGCTGAGCAAGACCGCCGTGGAACCTGCAACCGCCCCGTCCCCCGTGACGGACACCGGCGGCGACAAGCTGCGCTACATCCCGGTGGACCTGCTTCAGCGAGGCCGCTACCAGCCGCGTGTCGACATGCGCCAGGAATCGCTCGAGGACCTGGCGAACTCGATTCGCGCCCAGGGCGTCGTGCAGCCCATCGTCGCCCGGCCTCTTCCCGGCGATGGCGGCGCGGAGCGTTACGAGATCATCGCCGGAGAGCGCCGCTGGCGCGCCGCACAGCTGGCGGGCCTCGACGACATCCCGGCCGTCATCCGCGACGTGCCGGACGAGGGCGCCATCGCCATGGCGCTCATCGAAAACATCCAGCGCGAGAACCTGAACCCCCTCGAGGAAGCACGAGCGCTCGACCGCCTTATCCGCGAATTCGAATTGACGCACCAGGCGGCCGCCGACGCGGTCGGACGATCGCGTGCCGCGGTCAGTAACCTGTTGCGGCTGCTCGAATTGTCGGACAAGGTTAAGGCAATGCTCGAGGCACGCCAGCTCGAGATGGGCCACGCGCGCGCGCTCTTGTCGCTCACCGACAAGGCGCAGCAATTCGAAGCCGCGCAGCAGATCGTGCAGGAGGGGCTGTCCGTGAGGGACGCCGAGGCCCTGGTGCGCCGCATGACCGGAGGCAAGGCCAAAACGCCGGCGCCCGCCTCCGCGCCCGATGCAGACGTCCGCCGCCTGGAGCTCGAGATCGCCGACAAGCTCGGCGCAAAGGTCCGCATCGATCACAAGGCAAAAGGCATGGGCAAGCTCGTCATCGCCTATAACAGCCTCGACGAGCTCGACGGCATCCTGAAGCACATCGTGTAGAGCTATCCTCGACCCATTGCGGTAGTCAGGTCGCGCGCACGCCGTCGATCCATGTCTCGATGACGTTCAGGTCATCGTCGGCGATGAGCAGGTTGGCGCGATAGCCCGGCGCAATCCGCCCGAGCTCGCTCGCCAGGCCGAGGAACTCCGCGGGATGTCGGCTGGCCATTCGCACCGCGAGGGCGAGGTCGACCTGCAGCAGTCGCACCGCATTCCGCACCGCGGTCGCCATGTCCATGTCGGAACCTGCCAGAGTCCCGTCTTCGTCGACACATATCCCGCCCCGCACGGTGATTCGCTTGCCGAGGAGATTGAATGATTTTTCATCGGCCCCCACGCTCGGCATGGCGTCGGTCACGAGGATGAACCGATCCGGGCGCTTCGTCAGCAGAGCCAGCCTGAGAACGACCGGGTGGACGTGGTAGCCGTCGACGATGATGCTGCACCAGCTTTCGCGATCCTCGAGAGCCGCGCCGACCACGCCGGGCTCGCGCACCCTCAGCTGCGACATGGCGTTGAACAGGTGTGTGAATCCGGTCAGTCCGCTGTCCAGCGCTTTCCGCACCTCGGCGTATGACGCGTTGCTGTGCCCGGCGGAAACGATTACGCCCGCGTCGGACAGCGCACGGATCATCTCCGGCGTCGTCTTTTCGGGCGCCAGCGTGATCAGCGTCTTGCCACCCGTCGCCGTCGTCAGCAGCTCGAAAGCCTCGCCGTCGAGATGACGGATCTTGCTCGCGTCGTGCACGCCCTTTCGCGATTCATTCAGGAACGGGCCCTCGATGTGCAGCCCGAGCACGCCCGGCACGCCGGCGGCAATCGCGTCACGGGTCGCCGCAATGGCATCGGCAACGATGTCCAGGTCGTCGCTGACGAGGGTCGGCAGGAACGACGTCGTGCCGAATCGTCGATGCACCCGGCCGATTTCGGCTATCGAGGCTACCGTAGGATTAGCGTTGAACAGCACGCCGCCGCCGCCGTTCACCTGCGTATCGACGAACCCCGGCAGCAACAGGTTGCTCCGGATATCCACGCGCTCGGCGTCATCGACTCGAACCTCGTTTGCAGGAAGGACGCTCTCGATCCGGCCGCCATCCAGCCGTACGACGATTCCCTCCTCGATCCCGGAATCCGTCAATACGCGTCCGTTTACCAGCGCGGTCGGCATCACAAGGTTTCCGTGACTTTGGACAGGTGCTGCGGCCGGTCAGGGTCGGAGCCCCGTGCGATCGCGAGTGCGTTCACCATGCGGTAAAAAGCCTGGATGTGCAGCAACGGCTGGAGCGCCGGATCGGTGCCGATCGACGGCAGCGCGATGGAATCGCGATCCTCCAGGCCGGCCGACAGCACTTGGGCGCCGTGCGCGTGCAGGTCCCGAACCAGTGCCGCCATGTCTTTCCGGGTCTCGTCACTCTGGGCAAACGCGAGTACCGGAAAGCCCCGCCGCACGATCGCCATGGGGCCGTGCCGCACTTCGGCGGAACTGAACGCCTCGGCGTGCATGGCGCAGGTCTCCTTGAGTTTCAATGCGGCTTCCTGCGCAACCGCGAGCCCGAGCCCGCGACCGATTACGTACAGGCTGTCCTTGTCCCGAAGCTCCTCCACTGCGGCGCCCCAATCGAGGCGCCAGGCCTGCCGCAGCCGTTCGGGCAGGCGCTCAAGCGCCGCTCCCATGCCGGCGTCATCGGCCCAGTAAGCTTCGAGTTGAGCGAGCGCGGCCAGAGATGCAATGAACGACTTGGTGGCCGCCACGCTCGTTTCGTCTCCTGCGCAAAGTGGAATTGCAAAATGCGCGCTGCTGGCGAGCGGCGACTCTTCCACGTTGACCATTGCCACCACACAGGCACCCGATTCCTTCGCGGCGTCGACTGCCGCCAGCAGGTCCGGGCTCTTGCCGGACTGGGATATGACGAGCAGCACCGTATCGCGGAAATGCGCGCGGACTGCGTAAAGCGAACTGACGGAAGGCGCCGCGGAGGCTGTCAGAACGCCGAGGCGGGTCTCGAAAAGATACTTTGCGTACGTGGCGGCGTGATCGGAACTTCCCCGCGCGAGCGTGACGATACGGGCATGCGGAAGCCGCTTCAGCGCTTTGGCCACCCGCGCAAGATCACCCGGCAGCCTGTCGAGCTGCCGCAGCACGACGTCGGCAGCCTCGGCCGCTTCGCGGAACATGCGGGTCGACTCGGCGACGGGTAAAGAAGGATGTGGCAATGCCGCTTGGTTTCCCGGCTGTGCTGAACGCATGAGTGCGTCGTCAGCTCGCGTCGCTCAATTCGGCGACGAAATCATAGGTATCCCCGCGGTAGTACGATTGCGAGAACTCGACGGCCCGCCGGTCGGCCAGGAAGCCGAGCCGCTCAACCAGCAAACCGGCGTCGCGCTCACTGGCGCCGAGCCGGTCGGCCTGCTCCGCGTTCAGCAACACGGCGCGGAGACGCTGCAGCGCCCGGACCGGCCGATTCCCGGCTTTCTCCAGCGCCTCGTACAGCGACGAGTCGACTGCGTCCACCGAACCGAGGCACGACGCCACCACGGTCGCGTACTCGATCGCCATCGGCGCGTCGTCCGCGAAGCGTATCCGATGAAAGCGGAACACCGGCGTGCCGGGGCTGAGGCGCAGGGCGAGCGCTTCCTCAGGCGTCACCGTGCCGGCAGCGCGCTGGAGCCAAACACTGCGGGGTTTCCGTCCGCGCGCGCGCATGTCTTCCGAGAACGAGGTGAGCTTGGAAAAATTCTTTTCGACCCGCGGGCGAACAAAGGTGCCGGATCCGTGCTGGCGAACCAGCAGGCCCTCGCCGACCAACCCGTCGATGGCTTTGCGCACGGTGATCCGGGATACCGCGAAGTCCTCGGCCAGCTCCCGCTCGGCGGGCAGCGCATCGTCGGCATCGAGCACGCGCTTTTCGATCGCGTCGCGCAGCGCGCGCTGCAGTTGCTGGTATAGCGGGAGCGTGCTGGTTTGATCCAGCGGTCCCAGGAGTTCCGATAAGGCGGTCAAAGGCGTTTCTCCCCGGCAGCGACCCGTCAAGAATGTTACCAATACAATACCACTTGATGCAATGGTTGCGCTGATTTCTATGCATAATTCTGGATTGGTATACCAAAAGCTGGAAAATTGCTTTAGGTGGTACTATAGTGGACTCGGATTGGTAACGTAGTGGTTGGGAACAGGGG
>DATABW010000137.1:0-3932 GCA_036259375.1 Woeseiaceae bacterium | reverse complement strand
CAAACGGGAGCGTTTGGATTGGTCGGCGAGGCGGGAACCGGCTGCTCTGCTCCGCTTCCCGTGATGCGCCAGCGGCTCAGGCGGGTTCGGCCCCGTTCAGGAAGCGCTCGAGTTCCGGAGCCAGGGGAGCGGTGAAGTGGAGTTCGTTGCCGTGGTCGTCGGGGAAAGCGATGGACTGGGCGTGCAGGAAGAGCCGCTCGAGTCCCTGTTTTTTGGCCAGCGCGTTTGCCGTCGAGTCGCCATAGCGTTCATCGACGACCAGCGGGTGGCCGGCGTGCGCGGCGTGCACGCGGATCTGGTGCGTGCGGCCGCTGAGGGGCTGGCACTGCATCAGGCTCCAGCGGCCGTCGTAGCGGCGTGACAGCCGAAAGCGCGTGGCCGCCGGTTTGCCTTCGGGGCTCACGACGACGTGGCGCTCACCGCCGGCGCGGTTCCGCACGTAAAGCGGCGCCTCCACCAGCTGCTCGCCCGACTGCCAATCCCCGGCGACCAGCGCGAGGTAGTTCTTTTCCACCCGTCCCTCGCGAAAACTGGCGTGCAGCGATCTGAGCGCGCTGCGCCGTTTCGCCAGCACGAGACAGCCGGAGGTCTCACGGTCCAGACGGTGCACGAGCGAAAGGTCTTTCAGCTCCGGCCGCGCGAAGCGCAGCTGTTCGATGACCCCGTGCGAGATCCCGCTGCCGCCGTGCACGGCCGTGCCACCCGGCTTGTCGAGCACCAGCAGACGGTCGTCCTCGAAAAGCACGCGCTCTGCCAGCCGCGCGGCGGCTCCGGCGGGCGGCGGGCTTCCGGCCGGTCGCAGGCGTGCCGGCGGGATCCGCACCTGGTCGCCCTGCTGCAGCCGGTAATCCGCCCGGGTGCGGCTGCCGTTGATGCGCACTTCGCCGCGGCGGAGGAGCCGGTACATGCGGCTCTTTGGAACGCCCGGCAACTGCTTACGCAGGAAGTTGTCGATACGCTGGCCGGCATCCTCCGCGTCGATTTCGACCTTGCGGACGCCGGTTCGCGACTCTTCGGCAGGTTTCCGGTCTTTTCCGCGCATGTCGGACAGGCAGGCCTCGGGGTTTGCGGTTTGACGGCGTATGTTATATTAACGCCCTGTGAGGCCGGCATTGATGCCGGCTTCACTTGCGATTTGCGACGGCGGCTTCGGCCGGTCGCTCGAAAATCAAATTCATCTCGGCCTCGAAAGCACTTTGAAAGTTCAAGAGACCGAATTCCAGTTGGCACGAGCAAGATTCCGGGCTACCGCCAAAGCGGGACGGCCGCAGGGAAACCATGATTAGTTTTTTGCTGGGCTGGATGTTTTCAACTCCCGCCCCGTCCAGGTTCACGAACCCTGTTCCCGGCGCCTGGCGCCACGCACTCGATCCCTGCAGCGCCTTTTCGGCGTTCTCCTGCTATTCCTGCTCGTTGCCCCAGAAGAACCTTAAAGTAGGGCGACATGAAAAGAATGCTTATCAACGCAACTCAGGAAGAAGAGTTGCGCATGGCAATGGTCGATGGCCAGCGCCTGTACGACCTCAATATCGAGCTGCCATCAGGCGAACGTAAGAAAGCCAACATCTACAAAGGCAAGATCACGCGCCTCGAGCCGAGCCTCGAGGCGGCCTTCGTCAATTACGGCGCCGATCGCCACGGCTTCCTGCCGCTCAAGGAAATCTCGAGCGAATATTTCGTCAACGATGCGCAGCCGGGCGCGCGGCCGAATATCCGGGAAGTCCTGAAGGAAGGTCAGGACATCGTCGTCCAGATCGACAAGGAGGAGCGCGGCAACAAGGGGGCGGCGCTCACGACCTTCGTCAGCCTCGCCGGCCGATTCATCGTCCTCAAGCCCAACAAGCCGCGCTCCGGCGGCGTATCCCGTCGGATCGTGGGTGACGATCGCGACCTTGCCCGCCAGTCGCTGCATGAAATAACGATTCCCGACGGCATGAGTGTCATCCTGCGCACCGCCGGCATCGACCGGAACGCCGAAGAGCTGCAATGGGACCTCGAAAACCTGCTGTCGGTCTGGGAAGCGATCAAGAAGGTTGTGGTCGAACGTCCGTCGCCCTTCCTGATCTACCGCGAAAGCAACGCGGTCATCCGGGCGCTGCGCGATTACCTTTCCGACGACATCGGCGAAGTCCTGATCGACGATGAGAAAACCTTCGAGGAAGCGCGCGAGTTCGTCGAACAGGTCATGCCGCAGAGCCTGCGCAAACTTAAGGCGTACACCGACGACGTGCCGCTATTTACGCGCTACCAGATCGAGTCGCAGATCGAATCGGCTTTTGCGCATTCCGTAACCTTGCCATCCGGCGGCAGCCTGGTCATCGACCATACGGAAGCGCTGGTGTCCATCGACATCAACTCGGCACGCGCCACCAAGGGCGGCGACATCGAAGCGACAGCGCTCAATACGAACCTCGAGGCGGCCGACGAAATCGCCCGGCAGTTGCGCCTGCGCGACCTGGGCGGCCTCGTCGTTATCGATTTCATCGACATGGGGCCCCAGAAGAACCAGCGGGACGTCGAAAACCGGCTGCGTGATGCCGTGCGGCAGGACCGGGCTCGGGTACAGATCGGGAAGATCAGCCGTTTCGGCCTGCTCGAAATGTCACGGCAGCGGCTGCGTCCTTCGCTCGGTGAATCGAGTTACATGACCTGTCCCCGCTGCTCCGGGATCGGCAACATCCGCAGCGTCGAATCGCTCGCACTCGCCATCCTGCGCATCATCGGCGAGGAAGCGCGGAAAGAGCGCACTGCGAAGGTTATCGCGCAATTGCCGGTCGAAGTCGCGACCTACCTGCTGAACGAAAAACGCAGCTGGGTGCAGAGCCTCGAATCCCGCAACGCGATGCAGGTGGTGCTGGTCGCCAATTCGGCGCTGGAGACGCCGCATTACCAGGTCCGCCGCGTGCGCGACGACCAGGCGGAACTGCCCGAGAACTCCGGCACGAGTTACACGCTGGCCGAGACCGTCGAGGAAGTCGACGTGGCGCAGATCATCCAGGAACGCAAAGCCGCTGAGCCGGCGGCGGTGGCGACGATGTCGCCTTCCTCACCGGCCCCGGTTCGGGAAGAGCCAAAGGCTCCGGGGCTCATTGCGCGACTGTTCTCGCTGCTTTCCGGCGGCGACGAAACGAGCGACGAACGAAGGACCAGGTCGCAGCGCGAGTCCGGCCGCAAATCGGAAGCGCGCAGCCAGCGCTCGCGGCGCCAGGGTGAACCGCCGCGCGGCCGCAAGCGTGGGTCCACGCAACGGTCATCGGAGCAGCGAAAGGGCCGTTCCCAGAAGACCAGCCGGAAACGCGGCGGGAAAACCTCGGCTGAGCGCGGAGAACGGACGGAACGCGCCGCCGCCGGCGGCCGGGAGAGCCGCGCGGAGACTCCGGCGCAGAACGGCCCGGCCAACGAAGACAACGCGCGGCAGGAAACGCGCGCCGAAGGGCGGGATGAGACGCGCAAGAGCCCCTCGCGTCGCCGCAGCCGCGGCGGACGCCGGCGGAAGCGGGCCTCCGAAGGCGGCGCCGATTCCGCGGCCGCGAGCGCCAACGGCAACCAGGAGCCGCAGAACGCTGCCTCCGGCGCGCCGGCAAGACAGGCTCGTGAGAACGGCGGCGCCACTGACGGTTCGCCGGCGGAGCAAAAGGCACCGGACGCGCGAAGCGACGACGAGCAGGCGCGTTCGGAAGCCCGTTCCAGACGCGAGGACCGGCACGAGGAGACGAAGGCAGAGCCGGGTCCGGAAAAACCGGCTGCCGCCGCAGAGGGGGCCGCTCAGCGGCAGCCTGGGCAACATGGGTTCGATGGCGGCCACGCCGCCTCAGCGGCGCCCCGCGCTGGCGCGGAAGCCGGGTCGCAGGCGAAACCTGCGGCGCCCGCACGGTCGCCGGAAAGGGAGGCCGAGACGACTTCTCCTTCCGCGCGGGCGGCCGCCGAAACCA
>DATABW010000136.1:0-12466 GCA_036259375.1 Woeseiaceae bacterium | reverse complement strand
TGGTGGAGGCGGTGCGCGACGAAACGGGCCTGCCACTGCATTTCCACACTCACGACACGAGCGGCATCTCGGCCGCAACCGTGCTGGCCGCGATCGAGGCAGGTGCGGACGCGGTCGATGGTGCGGTCGATTCCATGAGCGGCTTGACCTCGCAGCCGAATCTCAACTCCATCGTAGCGGTCGTCGCGGCGACCGAGCGGGACCCGGGGGTCGACCAGGAGGCGCTGCGCGCGCTCTCGCATTACTGGCACATGGTCCGCCGGCTGTATGCCGCCTTCGAAAGCGACGTCCGCGCGGGCACCGCGGATATCTATCGCCATGCCATGCCAGGCGGGCAGTACACGAATCTACGCGAGCAGGCCCGTGCCCTCGGCATCGAACATCGCTGGCCGGAAATCTCGGACGCTTACGCACTCGTGAACGAAATGCTCGGGGACATCATCAAGGTCACGCCGACATCGAAGGTCGTGGGCGATATGGCCCTGTACATGGTGACACGCGGACTCGGTGTCAAGGAAGTCATGGATCCTGGCCGGGACCTCGACTTCCCTGAATCGGTCGTGGGCTTACTTCGCGGCGACCTGGGACAGCCGTTCGGCGGTTTTCCCGAGGACCTGCAGAAGAAGGCGCTCAAAGGCTCGCAGCCGCTCACAGGGCGACCAGGAGAAGCGCTCCGGCCGTTCGATTTCGACCAGGCACGATCCACCCTTTCAGCCAAGCTTCGGCGGCGGGTTTCGGAGACGGAACTGTCGTCCTGGTCGCTGTACCCGAAGGTCTTCGAGGATTACGCACGGCATCGCCAGGAGTACGGTGAAGTCGGTGCCCTGCCCACGCCGGTCTTCTTCTATGGCATGCAGGAGAGCGATGAAGTCGAAGTCGAGATCGAGCGTGGCAAGACGCTCGTGATCCGGTATCTCGCAACGAGCGAGCCGGACGAACAGGGCCAAAGGCGTGTTTTCTTCGAACTCAACGGTCAGCCCAGGTCCGTGTACGTCGCGGACCAGGCGCTCGCTTCGGCCGCGAGCAAGCGCGCCAAGGCCGAAGAAGGCAACGACAGCCAGGTCGGTTCGCCGATGCCCGGCGCCGTCGTGGCCGTCAACGTGAAGAGCGGCCAATTGGTCAAACGCGGCCATCCGATGTTCACGATAGAAGCAATGAAGATGCAAACCGTGCTGCGCGCCGACCGGGACGGCACCATCGCAGAGGTGTACGTCGAACCCGGTGCCCAGGTTCACGCCCGGGACCTGCTGGCGGTGTTCGAGTAAATCGACGAAATCCTGCGCGGCTTCCCCGCAACCCCGATGCCGGCGCCGTCCAGGTCATATTGGGGGATGCGGGCTCCTGCGGCCTTGGTCCGGTATTGCTGCAGGTTATCGGGGGATAAGAAATCGGTTATTCACGCGGGGGAGACCGACCGGTAGTTTTGCAGGGCCGTCCTTATCCGGAGTTGACCCTTTGGCCGCTGTTCCCAATCCCGACATCACGCCGCCGCTGCCGGGCGAAGACCTGCAGGTGCTGCGTGCCGCCGTGGCGAAATTCGACTACGACCAGCTCTTGTGGGCGAGCGGCTATCTCGCTGGACTGGCCCGGGCGACGCTAACCGGGGCGGTCCCGGCGGAGGAAGCCGGGCAATCAGCCACGGCCGAGACCTGGAACGTCTTCTACGCGACCGAGACCGGCAACAGCCGGCGGGTCGCCGAATCCCTGGTCGAGCGGGCCCGGAGCGCAGGGCTCGACGCCCAGCTGCAGGATTTGCGCGATTACAAGCCGAAGGCCCTTACCAAGGTCGCGAATGCCGTTTTCGTTGTCGCGACTCACGGCATCGGCGAACCGCCGGACGGCAGTGAGGCTTTCTTCGAATTCTGGCTCGGCGAGCGCGCGCCGCGGCTCGAAAGCCTGAACTATTCCGTCCTCGCCCTCGGCGATTCCAGCTATGCCGACTTCTGCGCGATGGGCCAGGTTTTCGACGAGCGCCTTCGGGCGCTGGGCGCCACCGCCGTCGTCGATCGCGTGGACTGCGACCTCGATTTCGATTCGCCGGCCGCGGACTGGGCCGAGCGGGTCGTCTCTCGCGCCTCGGAAACCGCAAAGCCGCAGGTGAGTACCGGCACCCGGCCGGCCCGCCTGCACGCGGTGCCGAAGCAAACCGTACCGACGCGCGAACGCCCTTTCACCGCGGAAATCCTGTTGAACCAGCCGATTACCGGCCGCGGCTCCAGCAAGGACGTGCGGCACATCGAGCTGGACCTCGAATCGTCCGGGATAACCTATTTGCCAGGCGACTCGCTGGGCGTCCTGCCGAAAAACCCGCCGCAACTCGTTGAAGCCGTGCTCGAGGCAGTGAAGCTCGGAGCCGCCGATGAAGTGACGCTGAACGGCGAGCAGGTCGCGTTGGCGGATGCCCTTTCCGAGCACCGCGAAATCACGGTCATCAACCGCCCCCTGCTGGAGACCGTCGCCGGCCTGCACGACGAGCTGCGGCAGGTCCTGTCCGACCGCACTCGCCTCACCGGCTTTTTCGGTACGCGCCAGGTCATCGATCTCCTCGCCGATTATCCGAAGCCCTGGACCGCGCAGGAGCTCGTCGATTCGCTGCGCCGCCTGACGCCGCGGCTGTATTCGATCGCCTCCAGTCCGGACGCGAACCCCGGCGAGGCGCACCTCACCGTCGGCGTGGTCCGGTACGAGGAATTCGGCCGACCCCATTGGGGTGCCGCCTCCAGCTTCCTCGCGGACGGCGCGGGCGAGGTGCCGGTGTTCCTCGAGCCCAACGACCGGTTCCGCCTGCCGGACGACGGGGACGCTCCCATCGTGATGATCGGCGCCGGGACGGGGGTCGCGCCGTATCGCGCGTTCGTCGAGCACCGCCTGGAACACGGGCACAAGGGCGATAACTGGCTTGTCTTCGGCGAACGCCAGCTCGCGACCGACTTCCTGTACCAGCTCGAGTGGCTGCGCTACCGCCGTGACGGCGTGCTGACGCGCCTGGACGTCGCGTTCTCGCGCGACCAGGCAGAAAAAATCTATGTGCAGCATCGGCTGCGAGAACAATCGCGCGTGTTGTTCGAATGGCTCGAGCGCGGCGCACACGTTTACGTCTGCGGCGACGCGGAGCGCATGGCCGGCGACGTGCACCAGGCGCTGGTCGAGATCGTGCAGAAGGAAGGCGGCATGACCGGTGAACGGGCACAGGAATACGTCGGCAACCTGAAGGCGGCGCGCCGCTACCAGCGGGACGTCTATTGAAAAATGAACGATAAAGTCCTCTCAGCCGTCGAGCACCTGAAGAAACGCAGCAACTACCTGCGCGGCACGCTTGTGGAAAGCCTTGCGGACGCGGCGACCGGCGCGCTGGCGGAGGACGACACGCAGCTCTCCAAGTTCCACGGCTTCTACCAGCAGGACGACCGCGACGTACGCGCGGAGCGGACGCGGCGGAAACTGGAGCCTGCCTACAGCTTCATGGTGCGCGTGCGCGTGCCAGGCGGCATCGCGACGCCTGCGCAGTGGCTGGCTCTCGATTCCCTCGCGACCGCGCACGGCAATGGCACACTTCGGCTCACGACGCGACAGGCGTTCCAGTTCCACGGAATCGTGAAAAGCGGACTGAAAGCGACGATCCGCGGCATCAACGACTGCCTCCTGAGCACCATCGCCGCCTGTGGCGACGTCAACCGCAACATCATGTGCACGCCGCTGGCCGAGGTCAGCGACGTGCACGAGAAAGCCTACGAGACGGCCATCGCCCTCAGCAGGCTGCTCGAACCGCGCACGCGCGCCTACCACGAGATCTGGCTCGACGGCGAGCGCATCGAGGGCACCGCCGACAGTGAGCCAATCTACGGCGACAGCTACCTGCCTCGGAAATTCAAAGTCACCATCGCGATCCCGCCGTCGAACGACGTCGACGTCTTCGCTCATGACCTCGGCTTTATCGCGATCGAAAGGAATGGCGAGCTCGCCGGTTTCAACGTGCTCGTCGGCGGCGGCATGGGCGCAACGCACGGAGAGCCCGAGACGTATCCGCGCGTCGCCGACGTCATCGGTTTCTGCACAGTTGAACAGACACTCGCAGTGGCGGAGCAGGTCGTGGCGCTGCAACGGGATTACGGCAATCGCAGCAACCGTAAACGCGCCCGCCTCAAGTACACGATCGACGACCGCGGATTGGAGTGGTTCAGGGAAGCGCTGTTCGAGCGGCTCGGTTTTTCACTGGCGTCCCCCGAGCCGTTCGAATTCCGCAGCCGCGGCGACGACTTCGGCTGGCGCCGGGACCGTCGTGGCCGCTGGCAGCTGACCCTGTTCATCCCCGCAGGCCGGATCAAGGATACGGCGCAGCATCGGGTGCTCTCCGGATTGCGCGAGATCGCGCGTATCCACACGGGCGACTTCCGGGTAACGCCGAACCAGAACCTGATCGTCAGCGGCATTGCCGACGACGAGCGGCCTGCGATCGAGAAGCTGCTTGCCGAGTTCGGAGTCCTGGAATTGCAGGGAGGCTCGCCCCTGCGGCGGCAGGCCCTCGCCTGCGTCGCCCTGCCGACCTGCGGTCTCGCGATGGCGGAAGCGGAGCGTTACCTGCCCGAGATCACCACGAAAATCGAAACCCTGCTCGAGCGGCACGGCCTCATCGGCGAGGATATTTCACTCCGCATCACCGGCTGCCCGAACGGCTGCGCGCGGCCGTACCTCGCCGAAATCGCGTTGGTCGGCAAGGCGCCCGGCCGCTACAACCTGTTCCTCGGGGGCGATGCGCATGGCCGGCGCATGAACCGGCTGGCTGAAGAGAACATCGACGAAACGGGGGTCCTCGATATGCTCGACCGATTGTTCGCGCGGTTTACCGCCGAGCGCGCCGCGGGAGAATCCTTCGGCGATTTCGCGGCCCGCTCGGTATTCGCCGGGGAGCGCTCTTGATGGCCCAGGCCGCTTTGAAAGAGAGCCTCTGCAAGTCACCGGCGCCTGCAGCCCTCGACGAGGAAGAGAGCCGGCGGATCACGCTCGCCCGCTGCAATGACACGTTCGATCGGCTGAATGCCCGCCAACGGGTGGAATGGTCGCTGGCCCACCTGCCCGATCGGCATATCCTCACGTCGAGCTTCGGTGCGCAGTCCGCGGTGGCCTTGCACCTCGTGACGCGGGTCAAGGCCGACATCCCGGTGGTGCTGATCGACACCGGCTACCTGTTCCCGGAAACGTACCGGTTCATCGACGCCCTGGTCGAAAGGCTTTCACTCAACCTCGCCGTGTACCGCGCCGACGTGTCGCCGGCCTGGCAGGAGGCGCGCCACGGCAAGCGCTGGGAACAGGGTGCGGCCGGCATCGCGGCATACAACGAGGAAGCCAAAGTCGAACCGATGAGGCGCGCCTTGCGCGAGCTGGAGGTCGGCACGTGGTTCGCGGGATTGAGGCGCTCACAGTCGAATGGCCGGGCGAATACCCCGTATCTCGAATGGGCCGGCGATCGGTGGAAGGTGCACCCGATCGCGGACTGGTCGGACCGCGACGTCTACCGCTACCTGAAGCGGCACGACCTGCCGTACAACCCCTTGTGGGAGCGAGGTTACCTGAGCATCGGCGATTACCACACGACGCGCTCGATCCACGAAGTCGGCCAGGAGCGGGACCTGCGGTTTTTCGGCGTGCAACGGGAGTGCGGGCTGCACGAGATCGACCTGTCCGAGGTGTAGGAGCCCACTTCCCCGGCGCTGCAGCTCAGGCAGCTTGCTGCAGCCCTTCTGTGCAGCCGTTCCGGAGCGGCAGGTCGACTTTTGCCGCGAGGAGGTCGACTTCGTCTTGAGAGGCCGCGGCGGCGGCCTGCTCGACCAGCTCGACCGGCCAATGCGGCGCGAACAACGAGACGAAATCCGCCATGTAGCGCCGGAATACCCGCTCCCGCGGGACGCCCAGCCACGTCGTCACGCGCGGGAAGAGGCCCTTCGCGCAGACGGCTTTCAGGTCCTTCAGCTCGTCGCACTGCAGCGCCATCGGTGCAATGATCCCGGCACCCATTCCCATTCGCACATACGTCTTGATGACGTCGGCATCGCGCGCGGTGAACACGACCTTGGGCTCCAGGCCCTTCTCCGCGAACGCCTTCAGGAAGGATGACTCGCCCGTCGAACTGAAGACGTAGGTGATGAGTGGGTGCTCCGCCAGTTTCTCCAGCGTGAGCGGTTCTTTATCGTTCGCGAGCGGATGATCGCGAGGCGTCAGTACGATGCGATCCCAGTTGTAGCAGGGCAACAGGTTCAGCTCGGGAAATGCGTTCCGCGATTCCGTCGCAATCGCGAAATCGACGCGGTTGTCGGCCACCAGCGTGGCGATCTGCTCCGAAGTGCCCTGGTGCAGCTCGAGGTTGACGCCCGGGTAGCGCTCATGGAACTGCCGCAGGACGTCCGGCAGCACGTATCTCGCCTGGGTATGTGTCGTCGCGATGGAAAGCGTGCCCTCTTCCTCGGCGACCAGCTCTTTGCCCAGGCTGCGGATGTTCTCGACGTCCCGCAGGATCTTGCGCGCGTACTCGACGACGGTAATCCCGGCCGGCGTCAGCGCGACCAGGTTTTTGCCCTTCCGGGAAAAGAGCTGCACGCCGACTTCCCGCTCGAGCTGCCGAAGCTGCTTGCTGATCCCCGGCTGGCTTGTATACAGGCGTTCGGCCGCGGTCGTAATGTTCAGACCATGGTCCACCACACCGAGCAGGTACTTGAGTTGCTTGAGGGTCATGAGCTTCATATGCCCTCTCCCCGCCGCGATGTCAAATCCAGGTGCACGATATGCCGGCACGTTATGGGTGCAGAGCCATTTCGTATTTTTCGCGGCGGCTTCGCGGGACTACCGTGCGACGATGGAACACTTCCCGATTTTCGTACGGCTCGCCGGGCAGCCCTGCCTCGTCGTCGGGGGCGGCGCCGTGGCCGAGCGCAAAGTACGGCTGCTGAGGCGGGCGGGCGCGATCGTGACGGTGGTCGCGCCGGAACTGAACGAAGGGCTTGCCGCCATGCGGGACCGGGGGGAGCTTTGCCATCGCCCGGAGGCATGGGAGGACTCCCTGCTCGAGCGCCCGCGGCTCGTCATCGCCGCGACCGACGACCGCCACGTCAATGCGCGAGTGGCCGCGGCAACGGACGCCGCGGGCATCCTCTGCAACGTCGTCGACGATAACGCCGCGTCGCGCTTCGTCCTGCCGGCCATCGTGGACCGAGCCCCGGTCACGATCGCCATCGGCACCGGCGGCAATGCGCCGGTGCTCGCGCAGCGTCTCAAGAACCAGATCGAGCGATGGCTCCCTGCCCGGATCGGCGTGCTGGCGGAGCGGGCGGGCCGCTGGCGCGGCCTGGTCCGGAAGCGCTTTGCGACGCTGGACGAGCGGCGGTGGTTCTGGCAGCGCTTTTTCGCCGGTCCCGTTGCAGAGCACATCCTCGCCGGCCGCGACAAGCGGGCCGAACAGCTGGTCCGGCGCGAATTGATCGACGGGGTCCGGCCGTCCGGGCGGCGTGCCGGCGAGGCGTACATCGTCGGGGCGGGACCCGGCGATCCCGGCCTCGTCACGATAAGGGCGCAGCAACTGATCGGCCAGGCCGACGTCGTGCTGTACGACCGGCTCGTGTCCCCGGCCGTCCTCGACTACGCGCGCAAGGAAGCGGAACTAGTCGATGTCGGCAAGACGGCCGGCGACCCATCGCTGAGCCAGGAGCAGATAAACGAACTGCTCGTGCGCAAAACGCGGGAGGGCAACCGCGTCTGCCGGCTGAAGGGCGGCGACCCGTTCGTATTCGGCCGCGGCGGCGAGGAAATCCGGGCGCTCGCGGCGGCCGGCCTGCCATTCCAGGTCGTGCCGGGCATCACGGCGGCTGTCGGCGCCGCGGCTTACGCGGGCATTCCGCTGACGATGCGCGGCATGAGCGGCAGCGTGACGCTGGCCTCGGCGAAGCTTGTCGGCGGGGCGGCTCCGGACTGGCGGGCGCTGGCGCGAGGCGGCCAGACGCTCGCCTTCTATATGAGTGCGGGCACGCTGGAAGAGACTGCAGGGCAGCTCCTGGGGCACGGTCTCGCCTCGGATACGCCCGCCGCCCTCGTTGAAAACGCCACAAGCGCCCGGCAGCGGGTTATCAATGCGAGCCTGTCCCGGATTGCCGCCGAGGCGCGTTCGGCGGGAATCGCAGCGCCGGCGATCCTGTTCGTCGGCGACACCGCCGCGCTCGCCGGAGAACTGGCCTGGTTCGAACCGGCAGATGCCATCCCTGTTCCTGCCCGCGAGAGGCTTGACCGTCCCTTGCGGAAACACGGCTGACCCGCCACGCAGGATCTCGGTAATCCGGAGCTGTGCCCGCGCGACCGACCGCGCTGTCAGGCCCGGCCGTGCCCGAGGGTGTCGGCCACGTGGGCGCCTCGCCTGCCGGCCGGCTTGGGCCGGCCGACAGTGGTGTCGCGTTCCGTCTGGTGCTCGATCTCCGCATTGATTTCCGCTCCGAGGACGACGACGAACGCGGACAGGTAGAACCACAGGAGCAGGACGATTACCCCGGCAAGGGCGCCATAGGTCTCGCCATAGCTGCCGAAGTTCTGCACATACAGCGAGAACAGCAGGCTGGCGGCCAGCCAGAGCGTGGCTGCCGTTGCCGAACCCCAGGTGACCCAGCGCCATTTCGCCGCCCGGCGATCCGGTGCATAGCGATAGACGACTGCCAGCGCGAGCACGACCAGGAACCAGAGCACCACCCAACGCAGCACCCCGAGCACCGACTGCACCACGCTCGGTGCGCCAATCGCCTCCAGCGCCAGCGGCGCGCCGACCGCCAACGCGACGACGAGCACGAAGCCGACGACGGCGGCGATCGTAAAACCGAGCGAGACGATCAGTTTGCGGAAGAAACCGCGTTCCTCCTCCTCGTCATAAGCGATATTGGTGGCCGTCATCAACGCGACCATGCCTTTGCGTGCGCTCCACAACGCGAGCAGGAAGCCGACGACCGCACCGATGCCCAAGGCCTGCCCCTGCTGGCTCGCCAGGTTCTGCAGTGCGCCACGCAGGATGTCGGCGGCCTGCTGCGGCAGCACGCCCGCCAGTCCCTGGACCTGAGTTGCAATCTGCTCCGGCGATGCGAACAGCCCGTACAGCGATACGGCGGCCGCCAGTGCCGGAAAAATCGCAAGCAAGGCATAGAGCGCGAGTCCTGCAGCAATCAAGGAAGCATTGTCGCTGCCGACCTCCTCCTTGACCCGCACCAGGATGTCCGCCCAACCGCGCCGGGGGATCTCGCGCGGTCGCTCGGCCTGACGCCCGTGCGAGGCGCGGTCGTCGTCATTTGCAGCGTGCTGGGCCATTTCGAGTCTCCGGGGCGGGCTCGAACCGTCTGCAACTTGTGTGCCAGCGACGCGTTTCCGGGCGGGTGCGGCAACGCTCATGCAGGCACACCAACCGGACTGCCGACCGGGGCCTCGATGGCTGCTGGTTGTAAGTTTTTCTCACGGCCTGTCGTTCTTATAAGGTGACCCCCAAGCGGACGAATGAGGCTTCTGATCAGGATGCTGCGCTTCCTTGATGCGAAGAGGGCGCTGTAGGATTTGCGCGTACAATCTCGGATGCATCCCAGGAGGCGGCATGCAACGGTCGGATCAGATCCGCTCGATTGGACACCCGCGGGTCCTCGCAGTCACCGCGCTCGGAATGAGCGCAATTGCCGGCGTAGCCGCTGCTCAGTCGGCGCGGCAGGAAGCACCGCCATTCGACTCCTCGAGCGTCACGCCCTCATGGGTCCAGCGGATACCGATGCCCATCCAGCCCAAGGGTCTTCCGCCTGACGACGCTCCGGCACTTTGCGAGGACAAACCTGGTGGGCTGGCCTGGATCGATCGGGTACAGGCGGGGCTCTACAGGACGGTTTGCCTGTCGGCGGCCCGGTTCGACGGATTCTTCGGCAACGCTCGGTTCGATGACGAATACCAGGCCACGCATGGCAGCCTCGCCGTGGGCGCGCTTTGGGATGAGCGCGACCACTGGGATCCCAGCGCCCGGTTCCGCGTGCACGTACGATTGCCGCAACTGAGCGAGCGCTTCAATGCTTTCGTCGGGCGGCTCGATCCCGACGAATACGTCACCGAGTTACGTGACGACTTCGACACACTGCCCCGGCAATTCGCCCGGCGGGACGACGACGCAGTGCTGTTCGGCCTTGGGTATCGTCGGCCGGGGCGGATGGGGGGGCACTTCGATGCCGATATCGGTGCCAAGGTCCGCTGGCCCCTGGAACCCTACGTCAAGGGTACTTACCGCCTCGGGGTGCCGTTCGGGAACCGGAACCTTCTCCGCCTGGACGAAACCGTTTTCTGGCGGGCGGGCGAGGGATTCGGGGCGACGACGCGATTCGACCTGGAGCGGATGCTCGCGGAGGACTTTCTCGTACGCTGGACCGGCTCAGGTGCGTTTACGGGAGAGACCGAGGGGGTACGCTGGTTCTCGAGCCTGACGCTGTACCAGAACCTCGGCGACGGACGTGCCTTTGCCTATGAGGCCGGGATCTCCGGAGAAACCGATCGAGATGTCACCATTGGCGACTACGGGTTGCGGGGCATCTACCGGCAGCGCATCCATCTGGATTGGCTGTTTCTCGAGTTGCGCTCGAGCATCACATGGCCGCGCGAAACCTTGCTCGAGCGCCGCGAGCCGAATTGGGGCGCGGGCATTGCACTTGAAATGCTGTTCGGCGAACGCACGAGCAAATAACAGGCTCTGGCGGCGGACTACTGGCCGACGCGAATCGTTCCCGACTCGATCGTCTGACCGCCTGCCACGGGGGATTCCATCCGGGCGTTGTACGTCACGGTTCCCACCCTCCCGAAACAGAGGCTGGCGCTCTCGTTCGGTTCGATCGTGGCCGTTTCCTGCTGCCTTCGGAGGAGATTCGAGAATCCCGCCTGGCAGGTAACATCGACCAGGGCGTCGCCCAGGAACTCGACCGTTACCGGCGTGCTCCGCTGGTTGACCCAGCGCACTTCGTCTCCGAGCTGAACCCGCAGGTTGCTGGGTGTCATACCCTCTTCGAAATTCACGTCGTGTATCGTGCCGGTCCTGCTGGTGTCCGCGATGCTGTCCGTGCCCTGGATGCTCGCGCAGCCTACGGCAGTTGCCAGCAGTGCGGCGCCGGCTATCAATCTCTTCACTTTAAACATGTTCATTCCACTGGTTGTCCAAGAACGCCATGTTGTCATTGAAGGCGGGCAGAGTCTGTACGCTGGCGCACTTAGCCGGTTCTTCGGGCGGCCTGCTGTACCGAAGCAGTTGCTACAGCTGTTTCAGCCCCGGTGTTCCGACCGTCTTGGCGGGTCTTTCGGGAACCGGCCTCGGCTGTGTGTCCAGCAGGCGATCGTATTCCCGTTTGACCACCCCGTAACATTCGCACACGCGGCGTTCCAGCCGCGTGCGGTCCAGCACCTCGATGTGGCCGCGGCTGTACTTGATCAGCCCTGCCGTCTGCAGGCGGCCAGCCGCTTCCGTGACGCCTTCCCGACGTACACCGAGCATGTTCGCGATCAGTTCCTGGGTCATTGTGAGTTCGTTCGAAGGCAGCCGGTCCAGGCTGAGCAGCAGCCATCGGCACAGTTGCTGCTCCACTGAATGATGCCTGTTACACACGGCGGTCTGCGCCATTTGCGTGATGAGCGCCTGCGTATACCGGAGGGCAAGATGATGCATCGTACCGCCGCTGTCGAATTCCTTTTTCAGCACCGCCGCCCGCATGCGGTAGCCGGCGCCGGCACTCTGCACGACCGCCCGGCTTGGCGTAGTTTCGCCGCCCATGAACAAAGCAATGCCGACCAGCCCTTCGCACCCCGTCACGGCGATTTCCGCCGAAGCACCGTCTTCCATGACGTACAGCAGGGAAACGATGCTGTCCGTCGGGAAGTAGACGTAGGGCTGGCTGCCGCCGGCTTCGTACAGGACCTGGCCGAGCGGCAACGATACGCGCTCCAGCGCGGGCAAAAGCCGCTGGAAGTCGGTATCCGGTAGGGCCGCAAGGAGGCGATTCTGCCTGGGACTGGTTTCGATAGCGTCGACTGAAGCTTTCATGGACTGGCGGAGGACAGCAGCGAGCGTTAACCCGGGGAACGGATGGCTGGTCCGCGGCACCAGTCTACTCCATCTGTACGCTAGCGCACAGAGCGAGGGGTGTCTCGCGGCAGCGTCCGGTCAGGCCAGCGATCGGGCGTAATCGCCGATCGTCGTCTCGTAGCACTCGCAACTGGCAGCCTCGAGCGCTTTCCGGTCCAGTATGCTGATCTCGCCTCGCGTGTACCCGATGATCATGCCGCGCTGCAGGGCGCCTGCCGCAACGGTAATACCACTCCGCCGCACTCCCAGCATGCCCGCCAGGTACGCGTGAGTCAGGTGAAAATGGTCGGCGTGCGCGCGATCATGCGTCATGAGTAGCCAGCGGGCCAGACGCGGCTCGACCCGGTGGAAATG
>DATABW010000135.1:0-1971 GCA_036259375.1 Woeseiaceae bacterium | reverse complement strand
GGTGGCGGGCTTTCACGTCGAGTATTCGGGAATGGCGTTTGCGCTGTTCTTTCTCGCCGAGTACACCAACATGATCCTGATCTCGGCGCTGGCGGCGACGCTGTTCCTCGGCGGCTGGACCTCGCCGGTGCCGCCGGCCTGGACCGAAGGGGTGCCGGTCCTCGGGTCCGTGTTCGGCGACGGCATGCACTGGCTGCTGCTCAAGATCAGCGCGCTGCTGTTCTGCTTTCTCTGGTTCCGCGCGACCTTTCCGCGCTACCGCTACGACCAGATCATGCGGCTCGGCTGGAAGGTATTCATTCCCATCACCATCCTCTGGATCGCCGTCGAGGGGGTGATGGCCTGGCTGCAGGTGGGGCCCTGGGCACCATGATTCGAAACTTTCTCAAAACGATTTCCCTGTACGAGCTCTGGGAGGGGCTCGGCACCACGTTGCGCAACTTCTTTCGGGACGACGTCACGGTGCAGTACCCGGAGGAAAAGACGCCGCAGTCCTACCGCTACCGCGGGTTGCATGCGCTGCGCCGCTACCCGAACGGGGAAGAGCGCTGCATCGCCTGCAAGCTCTGCGAAGCGGTGTGCCCGGCGCTCGCTATCACCATCGAGTCCGATGTCGCCGAAGACGGCACGCGCCGGACGACGCGCTATGACATCGACCTGTTCAAGTGCATCTACTGCGGTTTCTGCGAGGAAGCGTGCCCGGTGGATGCGGTCGTGGAGACGCGCATCCACGAATACCACATGGAAACGCCCGGCGAGAACATCATGACCAAGGACAAGCTGCTTGCGGTCGGCGACCGGTTCGAGGCGATGATCTCCGCGGACAAGGCGGCGGACGCGAAATACAAATAAAGGTGCGGCGTTGATTTTTTCACTGCTGTTTTATCTCTTTGCCGCAGTGCTGGTCGCCGCGGCCGTGGGCGTGATCCTCGCCCGCAACCCGGTGCACGCCGTGCTGCTGCTCATTCTTGCGTTCTTCCAGAGCGCCATCCTGTGGCTGATGGCCGAAGCCGAATTCCTGGCGATCGTGCTGGTGCTCGTCTACGTGGGCGCCGTAATGGTCTTGTTCCTGTTCGTGGTCATGATGCTCGACGTCAGCGTCGCGAAGGTCCGTGGCGGGCTGACCCGCTACGCGCCGCTCGGGCTGCTGATCGCACTGTTGATGGTCGTCGAGCTGGCACAGGTCATCTGGTTGCGCAGCAACACCGCGACAGCGGGCACGGGCGCCTTCCAGCCGACCCCGGAAGGCTATAGCAACACCGAGGCACTGGGAGCCATTCTCTATACCGAGCACGTGTACGCGTTCGAGATCGCCGCCGTCATCCTGCTGCTCGCGATCGTCTCCGCGATCACCCTGACGATGCGCAAGCGTCCTGGCCTGAAGCAGCAGGACATCGCCTACCAGACCTCCGTCAGGAGCGCCGACCGCGTCCGCATCGTGCAGATGAAATCGGAGGAACGGCGATAATGGAGATCGGGCTGCAGCACTACCTGACGATCGCGGCCATCCTGTTCGCGCTGAGCGTCGCGGGGATCTTCATCAACCGGCGCAATCTCATCCTGCTGCTCATGTGCATCGAGCTCATGCTGCTCGCCGTCAATTTCAACTTTATCGCCTTCTCGCGCTACCTGGGCGACCCGACGGGGCAAATTTTCGTCTTCTTCATCCTGACCGTGGCAGCCGCCGAGGCGGCAATCGGCCTGGCCATCCTGGTCGTGCTGTTCCGCAACCGGCAGTCGATCAACGTCCAGGACCTGGACTCGATGAAAGGTTAGCTCGATGGAACCGAATCTATTGCGGTGTTGCGGGAGCCCGTCCCACGGGCGATGCGCCGACGCCGGATCGCCCGCGAGACGGGCTCTTACCTTAATGGCGTAGCATGTACGCGACCCACCTGACCATCGTGCTGGCGCCGCTCGTCGCGGCTATCGTGGCCGGGCTGTTCGGCCGGCACGGCCGATCTGCCGGCC
>DATABW010000134.1:0-3633 GCA_036259375.1 Woeseiaceae bacterium | reverse complement strand
ACCCGGCAGGTCATCGCCAGCGGCCTCGACATACTGGGTGTGTCCGCGCCAGAATCGATGTAAGCAATGGCAAAGCGAAGATCAAGACACCGCGCGGAAACCGGTGAGTACCCGGGCTGGGCATGGATGCTGTTCGGGCTGCTGGTGGGCCTGTCAGTGGCTTTCGCCATCTACATCAACGGCCGTGACTCGCGCATTCCGGCAGAGCCGCAGGCCCGCGAAGCTGCGAGCATGGAACAGGCTGCGGACCAGGCTGCTCCGCCGCCGGTGGAGATCCCGTCCGGCACTGCCGATGAGCCGGCGAAACCACGTTTCGACTTCTACAGCATGCTGCCGAACTTCGAAGTCATCATTCCGGAACAGGAGCCGGACGTGAAGACCGACACGGCGGTGCAGGCGGTCGTCGAACCCGGCGTCTACGTCCTCCAGGCCGGGTCCTTCACGCAGCACGCGGACGCGGACCGCCGCAGGGCGCAACTCGCGCTGCAGGGAATCGAATCGACCATTCAGCAGGTAACCATCGACGACAAGACCTATCACCGGGTGAGGATCGGCCCGATGGAGGACCTGGAACAACTGAACGTCGTGAGAAGTCGCTTGCGGGAAGCGGACATCGACGTGCTGCGAATCCGCCTGGGAGACTGATGTTCGCGAAAGCCATGCGGCCGCTCGCGATTATCGTAATCGCGGCACTCACGGTGGGCGGCTGCACCGCCGGGCCGAAGCCGCCAGCGGAACGACGCGTGGAAGCCGGCACACGGCAGCAAGTGCCCCAACAGGCGCCGACGGCACCCCCGGCAGCCCGCGAGCTGACGATCGCCGCCGTCGGCGACATCATGCTCGGAACCGACTACCCGGAAAATCACCTGCCGGATGATGACGGCGCCGGCTTTCTCGCCGGCGTGGCGCCCGTGCTGTCGGCAGCGGACCTGACTTTCGGCAACCTGGAGGGCGTGCTCGTCGACGGCGGGAGTCCTCGCAAGGTCTGCACCAACCCGTCTGCATGTTTCCTGTTTCGTACGCCGTCCCGCTACGTCCGGCATTTCGTCGACGCCGGCTTCGATGTCATGAGTCTCGCCAACAACCATTCCCGCGACTTCGGAGAAAGCGGCCGCTCTGCAACCATGCGCACGCTCGCTGCCGCGGGCATAGCGCATTCCGGGCGAGAGGGCGACTTCGCCAGCATGGAAGTCGAAGGTTTGAGAATCGCGGTGCTGGCGTTCGCCGTGACGCAGAAGTCGAACCTGCTGCACGATTACGACGCGGCTGCCGAAACCGTGCTTGCGCACGATGCGAGCCACGACATCGTCATCGTATCCTTCCACGGCGGCGCCGAAGGCAACGACGTCACGCGCCTGCCGTTCGCCGAGGAGGAGTATCACGGCGAACCGCGCGGCGACGTGGTGTATTTCGCGAGGAAAATGGTCGACGCCGGCGCTGACCTGGTGCTGGGTCACGGACCGCACGTGGTGCGCGCCATGGAACGCTACCAGGACCGCATCATCGCCTACAGCCTCGGTAACTTCGCGACCTACTACGGAATCAGCGTGAACGGCCTGAACGGCGTAGCGCCCATCCTGCAGGTAACGGTGGACGGCACGGGCCGCTTTATCGAAGGCCAGGTATATTCAACTGTGCAGGTGCGTCCAGGCGGGCCGCAGCGCGACGAAACCCGACATGCGTTGCACCTGATTCGCGACCTGAGCCGGCAGGACTTCGTCACTCCCGGCGTCCGGTTCCTGGACAACGGCCGCATCCTCCCCGAGGCTCGCCCGACCTTCCGCGAACATGTGCGGGAGCCTTCCGGAACAGACCAGGCAAGCAGCCGCCCGTAGAACACGGGCTCCTGCGGCGTGCTGTCCCTGCTTGCTGGCCGGCGTGGGAACAGAACAGGCCGCTGTAGTGCCCGTCCCGCGGGCGTCACCTGGCTAATCGTCGGCGGTTGATACGGAGCGGAAGTCGACGCCCAATGAACGCAACTTCCGGTAGAGGTGCGTCCTTTCCATGCCGACGCGCTTCGCGAGCTTGCCCACTTTCCCGTCGCACAGGACCAGTTGCTGCTGCAGGTAAGCCCGCTCGAACTGTTCCCGCGCTTCGCGCAAGGGCAGCGATAGCAGGTCCTGCTTCACCAGCGGCTCATCGCTCTGGGAGCTTGCGCTGAGTTCCCGTTCGATCTCGTCGAGCGCAATCTCCTCGCCGGATCCGGTCAGTAGCAGCCGGCGGACCAGGTTCTTGAGCTCCCGCACATTGTCGGGCCAGGGATAATTCCGCAGCCGGTTCTGCGCCGCGACACTGAAGCGGCGGAATGCCAGTCCTTCGGAATCGACCAGCTTGTCCACGTAGTAGTGCAGCAGCTCCGGTACGTCCTCTGCATATTCGCGCAGCGGTGGCACCCGGACGCTCAGGACATTCAGCATCGAAACCAGCTCGCGCCGTAGCTGCCCGCGTTCGATCGCGCTATCGTAATCGTCGCGCACCGTCGCGAGAATGCGCGGGCGGAGCTCGACCTGCTCGTGTCCGCCGACGCGCGTGAACCGGCGTTGCTCCAGCGCACTCAGGAGGAGCTTCTGCGCCTGGTCATTGAGGTCCGAGAGTTCCTCGATGAGCAGCGTCCCGTTCCCGGTGCGCTCGAAGTAACCGGGACGCACGTCACCATTCTTTTCGACGCCGAACAGCTGCTCTTCCGTGTTCGTCTCGGTCAGGGATGCGGCCAGGAGTACTTCCAGCGGCTCCTCTGCACGGGGGCTCAAAGCGTGAATGTAACGCGCGAACGCTCCTCGCCCGGTGCCCGGTTCGCCGGTAAGGAGCACCGGCGAATCATGATTGGCATATTGCTGAACCTTGTCCCGCAGGTCCTGCATAAGCTTGCTGCGCCCGACCGGCGCGAGTAGCGATGGCAGCATGCCGCGGCCGGAGCCGGCCTGCCTCCTCGAGCTCTCCAGGCCGCGCTCAACCGGCCGCAGCAACTTGGCGATCGACAGCGGCTTCTCGACGAAGTCGAGTGCGCCGAGGCGGGTTGCTTCCACCGCGGTATCGACGGTGCCGTGGCCGGACATGATGACGACGGGCGTTTCCAGGTCGCCATGCTCGGACCATTCCCGCAGCAACGAGATACCGTCGGTGTCCGGCATCCATATGTCGAGCAGGACCAGGTCGAACCTGTTTTCCTTGCGGGCGGTGCGGGCTTCCGCGGCATTGGCGGCCACCGTCACCTGGTAGTTTTCGTCCGTGAGAATTTCCTGGATCAGTGCCCTGATGTCGGCCTCATCGTCCACAACCAGCACGTGTGCTGTGCTCATGCTCTTTCCCTCCGTTTTTCTGCGCGTCTCGGCAACAGAACGGTCATGGCTTCTCGTGCCGCTTCATTTACCGGCAGTTGAATCCGAATCAATGCGCCGCCTTCCTCGCGGTTCTCCGCGTCGATGGTGCCGGCATGTTCCTCAACCAGCTTCTTTACAATGGCAAGCCCGAGGCCAGTGCCGCGCGGCTTCGTCGTTACGTACGGGTCGAATACCTGGCTCACGGATCCCGTTTGGAAACCCGGTCCATTGTCCGTTACCTCGATCTCCACGACTTTGATACCGGTCAGGTCCGCTTTGCGCGCCGACACCAGGATATGGCCGTGGTTGCTGG
>DATABW010000133.1:0-3106 GCA_036259375.1 Woeseiaceae bacterium | reverse complement strand
CCAGACTGCACCCGCTCTCAAATCATTGTGCATAAGGAGAACGGTATTATGGATTCAGCCCGGGAGTGGTTGCTTGCAGCATTGGTGTGTCTCGCGTTGGCGCCGGTCATGGCCGCACAGGAGGTCGACCGCTCGCCGCTGAGTCCCGTCGACGCCGAACCGTCGTGCGTCTTCTTCGACAGTTGTCTTCCCATCAGCACGGGTCCCTCGTCGAGCGGCAGCCAGTATTCGTATTGTCTGGCGCGATCGGCCGAGGGACAGAAATGCCAATCCGTCGTGACCGTCTACATCAAAGACTCTCTGTGCGCGACGGGGTGCAACATGTGCGGCTCGGTCACACAGTCGGCGGCGTGCTACTGCGACCAGGCGAAGCTGGAGACGAAAGGCTCCTGCACGTACTGGTGATGTTCGTCCGTACCCTTCTGATCCTGCTTGTGACGGGTTCCGCAGTCATTGCGGAGCCCGTGACATTCACCCTCCAGGCCCATGGAATCGAGGCGGAGACGTTGACGATCCAGTTGTACGGAACGGCTCCCGCACCGGATGGAAGCGAGCCACCAGTCATCATGAAGGAGCTCCGGCGCGATCAGCCGCTGCAGGTCGCGCTCGCGCCAGGCAACTGGCGCGCAGAAATCGTGGCGCCCGGGGTCTGGCATGCACCGCAATTCTTCGCGGTGGATGCCTCCCGCGCTTCTACTGTCGTGCTTACGGTCTGGCCCGGGGCATCCCTCACGGGGCGAATCAAACATCAGGCCCGTGCCGAACCGGAAGTGATGAGTATTCGCTTCGAGCCTGCCGATCCAGCAGCCGCACTCCCACGAGGCGCGCTGCAATGCTCGATCATCAATCGTACCTTTGCGTGTTCTGCACCGGCGGGCCGCTACGACGTGCGCATGCGGGCGAGAGGATTCATTGCCCATCATCGACGAGACATCGAGTTGCCTGCTGCCGGTAAGCGCGATCTTGGTCTACTCGAGCTGATCGAGGGGCAGTCGATCACCGGCCGCGTCGAGCTGCCGCGAGGCGCCGTGCAGGACTGGAGCCGCGTTCAGGTTTCGGCGACACCCGTGGGAACGGGCGGGAAAGGCATGGTCGCGGCGAACTCGCGAGTGGACAAGAAAGGCTTTTTTCAGATCGACGGTCTTCCTGCCGGCGCTTACATCGTTCGCGCGACAGCCGGGCAGAACCTCGTTTCGAAAGCCGTGGACGTGATGGTTCGAACCGGGCTGGAAGCGGAGTTGACGCAGGCGCTGCGGTTGGACCGGCCGCACCGGATTCGTCTTTCCCTCGCGCCCGCTCTGGATCCGGCCGGCCGGCCGTGGCACGTGAGGCTGCTGACCCGCGTGACGGACCGCCACGTCGAAACGGCCGGTGAGTCGAACGCATCGGCGCGGGGAGAATGGGAATGGCGGGGAGTCCAGCCGGGACGATACACCGTCGTTGTCGGAACCATCAACGGGGACGAGTGGTATCGCGAGGACCTTGTTCTGGAGAGCGACCAGCATTCAACGATTTCGCTCACCCGGACCGACTTGCACGGATCGGTGTTTCTGGGAGACCGGCCGTTGCAGGCGTCCTTGAAACTCATTGGCTCTTCGGGGCTGACCGTTAGCACCCGATCGGACGAGGAGGGGCGGTTTTCGGTGAGCCTTCCCGGTGCGGCCGGCGACACACTCACGGTCGCGGTGTCTTCGGTGGTGCCGTGGATCGAGCGTCGGCTGGAAGTTGCTCTCCCGGCGCAAGGGGAAATGTTGAAGGTGATCCTGCCGGACACGATTCTTCAGGGGGAAGTTACCGATCCCTCCGGGCGCCGGGTGCCGAACGCCATCGTCTCGATTGCAAAAGGGGATTTGCGGGAAGGATTCCCGCAGCCGTCCACCGGGCAGGATGGGACGTTCGCCGCTCATGGTTTATCGGCGGGCTCATATACGCTGGTGGCGTCGGATTTCTTGAAGGAGAGTGAGCCTACGACCGTCGTGATCCGCGAGGATGAGACACCACGCCCGGTTCGCCTGGTGATCCGCGACATGAGCATGCTGCGCGGTTATGTGGTGTCGGCGGCGGGGCCCATCCCAGGAGCACGCATCCACGCCCGGGCAGTTGACAGGCCGCACATGATCACCGAAATGCGAACGGCGGACGCCAGTGGCTATTTCGAAAGCGCATTACCACCGGGAACCCGGGTGTTTGAAATCGTGGTGGCGCCTCCCGGCTTCGCATACATCATCACCGGCGGCGTCGTTGGGTCAAAGCCCTTCGTGGTCACGGCGGATCAGCACGGAGGAACTCTCCGCGTTCTTGCAGACAGCGGCCATACCGCATATCTGGTCCATGACGGCGGAACCGCACCCGTGGTAGCGGTGGGAAATCTTTGGCCGATGCAGTCGAGGATCTCGGACGACGGCTCACAGGAGCTGACCCTGCCGATGATGGACCCCGGTGCATACGCCGCGTGTATCGTCGACTCGGCCCACGATGAGATATTTCGGCGGACGGCAGGGCAGAGCGGCGGCCGGTGCGTTCAGGGCTTTCTCCCGCCGTCTGGCAGCTTGATTCTCGATCTGCGGGCCCGTGTACGGTAACGACGGCGGAAAGCCGTCGGCGGCCTGCCGGTGGTCATCGCGCACGAGAGGGGTGTAGGGGCGGACTTCCGTCACTCCTGAGCGAGTGACTCTGAAACGTCCCACGGGTGAGGGCTGTCGGGTCGAAGCGGACCGGTATCTCGCGGAGTGCTTCGCGAACGAGTCGGCGCCTCACATCAACGAGCTCGCCGCGCGCGTCGGCCTCTCCCCGACGGCGCTCAGCCGCGCCTTCCGGGCCGAGGAAGGCGTGGCCTTGTCCGAGTATCTGAAGATCGCGCGTGTGGCCCGGGCCCGGCAGCTCCTTGCGACCACCGACCTTCCGACGGCGGCGATTGCGTACGCGGCGGGGTTTGGAACGCGGGTGACGTTCTTCCGCGCCTTCCGCCGCTCGACGGGCATGACTCCTGACGAGTATCGTTCGACGCAGAAAATGTAACTAGACTCGCATCCATTCTGACCGCTAACATTCATTCCGTCAGTAAGTCTGGCCACCACGATGCGCCTCTCCTTCGCCGCCCTGCTCG
>DATABW010000132.1:0-6335 GCA_036259375.1 Woeseiaceae bacterium | reverse complement strand
AACAGCGCCTTACCAAAAAACGACAACCCGATCCGCCGCGCTTTAGGCAACCGAAAGCGGCGTCGGCTATGTCAAAGAGCGAGCAACAAACGGCCGGCGAAAGCGTCCATGCAGTCCCCCCTCGCGCGCGGAACAGACCGCCTGTTTCAGTCGAAACAGGTCCTGATCGTGGAGGACAACCAGTACATGCGGAAAGTCATCCGCAACCTGCTGGTCAATCTGGGGCTGAAGAACATCCATGAGGCGAGCGACGGCGCTGCCGGGCTCGATGCGATCCGGATGTATGCGCCGGACGTCGTGATCCTCGACTGGGAAATGCCGTTGCTGAACGGGCCGGAGCTCTTGCGCATTGTGCGTGCGCCCGGCGTTTTCCCGGTTCCCGATGTGCCGGTGATCATGCTCAGCGGCCATGTGGAGCGCTGGCGTGTGATCGAGGCTTCACGCCTCGGCGTGCATGAATTCCTCAAGAAGCCGGTGTCGGCGAAGGCTCTGCTCGACCGCCTGCTTTCGATTCTCACCCGCCCGCGTCCGATGGTGCGGCTCGGTGAGTATTACGGACCCGAGCCCCGCAAACTGTTCGCCGAAACGGACAAGCGCCCTGGCGCGAGCGCCGCCGCGGGCTGATCGCGTCAGGCATTCCCGTAGCTTCAGTTACAGCGTTGAGCCGTGAGTGCAGTCCCGCTAGGTTGCGGAGTCTGCGTACGGATTCCTGCCCGCTTTGCGGCAAGCGGTGGTTTGAATGGACGAACAGCTGCCGGGTACCGGCCAACCGAGCGAGCCGGCCCCGGCTGCGCCTGAGGCCCCTGCGCCACGCGCGCTGCTGCAGTTCGAGAACGTTACCAAACGGTTCGGCGAGTTCGCGGCAGTCGAAGGTATTTCGCTCGATGTGCAGCGCGGTGAATTCTTTGCACTGCTTGGCCCGTCCGGTTGCGGCAAGACCACGCTGATGCGCCTCGTCGCCGGGTTCGAGACCCCGGATGCCGGCCGCGTGCTGCTCGACGGCCGCGATCTGGCCGGCCGCCCGCCGCACCTGCGGCCGGTCAACATGATGTTCCAAAGTTATGCACTGTTTCCGCACATGACCGTTGGCGGCAATATCGCCTTCGGTCTCAAGCAGGACCGCTTGCCGCGGCGTGAGATCGCTGAGCGCGTCGCCGCGATGCTGGAGCTGGTGCGGCTTGAAGGGCTAGACCGGCGCAAGCCGCACCAGCTTTCCGGTGGCCAGCGCCAGCGCGTGGCGCTGGCGCGCGCCTTGGTGAAGCGGCCGAAGATCCTCTTGCTCGACGAGCCGCTCGCCGCTCTCGACAAGAAGCTCCGGGAGGAGACGCAAGGGAACCTGATCGCCCTGCAGCGGGAGCTCGGAACCACCTTCGTCGTCGTTACCCACGATCAGGAAGAGGCGATGACCCTCGCCCACCGCATTGCGGTGATGGATCGCGGCCGCATCGCCCAGGTCGGCACGCCTACCCAAATCTACGAGCAACCGAATTCGCGCTACGTGGCGAGCTTCATCGGCGACATCAACCTGATCGAGGGAATCGTCGTGCGCCGCGACACAACGGCCACGCAAGTCGATTGCGGCGCGGTTGGCTATGTTCGCCTCGCGCCGCCCACTGCGCATGCTCCCGGCACGCGCGTCGCCCTCGCAGTGCGGCCGGAGAAGCTGCGCATCGCAGCCGAACAGCCGACGGAACCCAGCGAAATCATGATGCAGGGAAACGTGGAAGAGGTCGGCTATCGCGGCGACATGTCGATCTACAAGGTGCGCACCCGCGGCGACCTGCTGCTCAAAGTGACAGTGCCGAACCTCTCGCCGGCAGCCGAGCGCCGCGCGCGGATCGGCGAACCGGTTTGGCTAAGCTGGCCCCCGGACGCCGCCATCCTGCTCGACCGGTAAGGGGGAGATTTGCTGATGCCGCCGCCGCCGCAGAGATCGGGAGCCGCCAGGTTTGTGGTCCTGGTTCCGCTGCTGTGGCTCGCCTGCTTCTTTCTTCTTCCCGCAGTTATCGTGTTGAAGATCAGCTTCTCGCAGGTTGCGATCGCACAGCCGCCTTACGTGCCGACACTCGATCTCGGCGCGGGATGGGAAGCCATCAAGCGCTTCTTCGCCGAGCTCTCGTTCGAAAACTACGCCCTGCTCTTACGCGATCGGCTCTACCTCGATTCATATCTAAAGAGCCTGTGGGTCGCCGGCATCTCGACATTGATCTTGCTGCTGGTCGGCTACCCGATCGCCTATGCAATGGCGCGCGCCCCGCGGCGTCTGCAAACGGCGCTGCTGCTCCTCGTCATCCTGCCGTTCTGGACCGCCTTCCTCATCCGTATCTATGCCTTGGTGACGATCCTGCAGCGCGACGGGCTGTTGAACCAGGCGCTCGTCGGTCTTGGCGTCATCGATGCGCCGGTAGCTTGGCTCGCCAGCGATACCGCCGTCTTCATCGGCGTCGTCTACTCCTACCTGCCGTTCATGGTCTTGCCGCTCTATGCAAGCCTCGAACGACTGGATCCGACTCTGGACGAGGCTGCCGCCGATCTCGGCTGTCCGCCGTGGAAAACGTTCTGGCTGGTGACGGTGCCGTTGTCGGTTCCGGGGATCGTCGCGGGGACGCTGCTGTGCTTCATTCCGATCGTCGGCGAATTCGTGATCCCCGATCTGCTCGGCAGCTCGACCACGCTGATGATCGGCCAGACTTTATGGACCGAATTCTTCGCCAACCGCGACTGGCCGCTGGCTGCGGCTGTGGCGATCGTGATGCTGATGCTTCTCCTGCTGCCGATCGGCATCTATCAGCATCTGCAGGCGCGCGCATTGGGTAGGGAAACCTGAGCGTGCGCAAAGGCCTCACCACAGCCAACATCGTCGCGCTGACGCTCGGCATTGTCTTTCTGTATGCGCCGATCGCGATCCTGGTCATCTATTCCTTCAATGCCTCGCGCCTGGTCACCGTGTGGGGCGGCTGGTCGACCCGGTGGTATGCCGCATTGCTGGAAGATCAGGCGCTGCTCGATGCGTTCCTCACCAGTCTGCAGGTCGCATCGCTCTCGTCCAGCGCCGCCGCGGTGCTCGGCACGCTGGCCGCGCTGGCGCTCGTCCGCATGGGCCGCTTCCGCGGCCGCGTTGCCTTTTCCGCCTTGATTTACGCGCCGATCGTCATGCCTGAGGTCATCACCGGGCTTGCGCTCCTGTTGCTATTCGTCGCGGTGGAGTTTGACCGGGGTTTCTGGACCGTCACCGTCGCGCATACGACGGTGACAATGTGTTTTGTTACCTTGATCGTGCAGTCGCGCCTCGTGGACTTCGACCGCAGCCTCGAGGAAGCGGCAATGGATCTCGGCTCTCCGCCGCTGCGCACGTTCTTCGTCATTACCCTACCGCTGATCTGGCCGGCGGTTGCCTCCGCGTGGATTCTGGCTTTCACGCTCTCGCTCGACGATCTCGTGATCGCGAGCTTCACCACCGGCCCCGGCGCGACCACGCTGCCGATCCGCATCTATTCCGACGTGCGCTTGGGCGTGAAGCCGGAAATCAATGCCATCTGCACCATCATGATTGCGTTGGTGGCGGTTGCGCTGGTCGCATTCTCGCTGCTGGTGAAACGCTCGCGGGCGTTGACAGCCTGAACGCGCCTCCAGGCCGAAATGCTAATCGAGACCTCGTATGCGCAGTCCCTCCGAGCCAAACGGTTCTGCGGGCGGCGGACTTAGGCCAAAAGTTTCGTACAGCGGCCATACGGCGAGGCGTCCGCGTCTATTGCTGCTTCGCGCCGGGCGAACGCGCGCATCAGCTCGCAGATACGGAGTTCGGGCATGCCCTTTCCGCATCCGCCCGGCGTATTTCTCGCGCGACCCGCGGTGCAGCCCATCACAGGAATCCTGACGATGGCGGCGACTCGCGAGCGGCCGCTTTGCTGTGCCCGCACCGGCACGTCGTGCCCGCCGTGGTGATGCTCGCCGAACGATCCGCGCAGGCGCCCTTCTGGCGCTTTCTGGTTCGGCGCGCTCGGTGACGCCGTCATGCGCGCCGCGCGCGCCGCTTGCCCCGGGTTCGCCCGGCGGGCCGGCCGGTCCAGGTTCTCCGACAGGACCCGGTGGGCCGGATGGACCAGACGGGCCGGGCGGACCTGGAGGTCCCGCCGCTCCCGGCGGACCGGCCGGCCCTCGCTCGCCCGCTGGACCAGGCGGCCCAGGAGGCCCAGGAGGCCCGGCTAATCCAGAGGGACCCGGCGGCCCAGGAGCACCCGGCGGACCGGCTGCTCCAACTGCACCCGGAACACCTGACGGCCCGGGAGGTCCGGAAGGACCAGGAGCACCGGGAGGGCCAGGAGGGCCGACCGGGCCGGGATCTGCCCTCGCCGGCGGCGCCGGTTCGCGGTGCGCGCTGGCGTCGGTTGCCGGAGCGCAATTCGCGATCACCACCCGCCGCGAGTCGCTGCCGACCTTTAGAGTGCCGATGCAGTCCGGCGGCAGGTAAATGATTTCAAAACGAAAGCGGCCGGTGCGATCGGCGGTCACGCTGTGGCGATCATCGAGCACCACGAGGAAGTGCGGAAACTCCGTGCGCCCGCTGATGACGAGATACCCGCGCTCGATTGCCGCCTCGCGGATGCGGATTTCGGCCGCGGCGGGCGAAAGCGCAACGAAACAAAACATCAATGCCAACAGAGCGAAGCGCGTACGCATCGAACGGGGTTCAGGATCTCACCAGAGCCGCAGGTTCAACCCTGGCCGATGCTGTGGCGGTTCGTCAAACTGCCAGAACGGATTATTATGGCTGCCTGCGGATGAGCCTTCGCACCTGCCGCCCACGCACGTGGGTTATTTGCCGACGAAGGAAAAGAACAGCGCCACGATCCACATCACGATGGCGACCATCGAGCTCCACAACGCAAAAGTGAGATAAGTGTCGCGCAGCACCGTGGCGCTCGCCCACTGGGCATAGGCTTCGGGCGGCCGAAAATCCTTCGGCAGATAGAGCCACATTTCCGTCTTGCGGTAATCTTTGGTCAGGGCCTCCCGCGCCTTGAGGATGAGCACAAGCGACATCACCGTGGTCAGGATCCCGCCCGCCTGGAAGGAGGCGCGCGGATTGAAGGAAAGGCCGATCATCAGACAGAAGATCGCGAGCGAGGCAAAGCCGCAGGCCCGCAGCACCGTCTCGAACGCCACCCGGCGCATCTCTTCCATTACCGCCCCCGCTCCGCCGCCGCGCGCGATGCCATCCAATCTCACGGGCGCGCTGTCAGCGCGCCGTCGTGGCCTCTAACGCGTGCGCGCCAGCCGCAGCTAATGTTTGATGCGCTGCCGGCTGTATCATGGTGAGGATCAGCGAGGAACTGGACAGGACGATGGCAATGAGCGCCGCCAGCCTGGCGCTGCGCAGCAGCAGGTCTCGGAAAGCCTCGCAGGCCCAATGGCGACCCTGCTCGCCTTCCGGCCGCTCGTCGCGCTCAAGCCCGCGCCACGGTTCGGTGCGGGTGACGCGTTCGGCATCGAGCCGCATCGCACGCAGCCCCAGGCAGATACAGAAGATGAACGCCATATTGGCGCCGATGAGCAGCGCCAGTCGCGGATGGAAGCTGAAAGCCAGCATCAATGTCGCGGCCGCCACCGCGACAAAGCTCCCATCGCGCACGATGGAAAACACGGCGAACTGACGAAACGGCTCCATGGCGTCCTTCCTTCGACACCAAGAGTTTCCACCGTTCGGATATGCACGAACGACGAAAGTAGTTCCTTGCTCTGTTCGACTTTAGTCGAGCGCCGAGATGAAGCATCCGCGCCTTCCGATCGCGCGCGGGATCGTCTGCAAATAACGGAGCGAGAGCGGCGTTTCGCCTGCACAATTAAAGGCCGATGTTCAGGAAGTTACCGATCGCCGGCAGGGACAGGATCGCAGTTCCCGCCAGCCAGATCCATAACGAGGCTTCGGTCGAGTCCTCGCCCGAGCCAGTCATCCGCTCGTAGATCGCCGCCGGTATTCCAGCGAGGATAATCGTGGCGGTTGAAACCATCAAAGAGGAAAACAGAAGCGTGAGCGGCACGCTGCCGAACAGCAGCGCCGGTGACAGAATTTGTACGTGGATCAATGCGAATAAGACTGCGACCTGGTTGAACAGGCCATTGATCATGCCGAAGAACGCGATGGCGATGTAGTAATAGTTGTGGTTCATGCGTGGCTCAGCCGGCGCGCGGGATGGCGCCCGCCAATAAAAATGCCTGCAGCAGCAAAACACGTAGCCAGAACAACCACACCACGCCGAAAAGCCAAATCACGACGGTCGCTGCGGCTTTCGGAGTAACCAGCGCGACGGCTGCAACTACTGGATCGGTGATTC
>DATABW010000131.1:0-2608 GCA_036259375.1 Woeseiaceae bacterium | reverse complement strand
TGCCGGGGTACGGCCGCCATTGCGCGCATCACGTGTTCATCGAAGCCGCCCTCCGCCACGTCGCCGGCGTAGCGCGCGGTTTCACGGACTTCCTCGACCAGTTCCGCGCGTTTCTCGGCGTAAGGATCGCCTTGTTGTGCGGCGGCAGCGACCGCGTACAGGGACAGGGCGAGCAGACCGGCAGTGAACAAGGTGAAAATCGGGTGACCCATCAGGAGCTCCGGATGCGGTAACTCCAGTATAGACGCCCGGAGCGGCGGCCTTTGGCGAGGCGACGGTCTGCCGGGCCGCCGGCAGGCGGGCTCCTACAGGAGCATGTCGCGGAGCGCGGCGAAGGCGGCGGGATCCGTGAAGCCGACGAACGCGAGGCCGGTGAAGGCGCCGCAGAGATGGGCGTCGTGATTGATCCGGCCGTGCTCCTGCCTGGAAGCCCACCAGGACCAGGCGACATAGCCGACGGCGAACAGCGCCGCCGGGATCGGGATCGGTATGGGAAAGATGATGAGCTTCGTCGCCGGGTAATACACCACGTAGGCGAACAGAACGGCCGAAATCGCGCCGGATGCGCCCAGCGACGCGTACCGCGGGTTGTCCTTCTGGCGCACCCAGGTACAGGCATGACTCAGCACGAGACCGCCGACGTACAGCGCCAGGAAAGAAGCGGTGCCGAGTAGCTGCTCCATCGGGAAGGCGAAGAACCAGAACGTGACCATGTTGAACAGGAGATGCGGCAGATCGGCATGAACGAGCCCGCTCGTGACGATCGTGTCGTAGCGATTATTCCTCCCCAGCCAATAGGGCCGGAACAGGCAGGCTTCGATCACCCCTGGGGCGCGGTACATGCCGAGCAAACTGAGCGTGATGGTGATCGCGAAAATTGCCGCGGCGCCGGGCAGCGCCAGAAAATCGGACATATCGGGTACCTGGCCTTCACGGGATATAAGAGCACAGCATAACGCCGCAAATGCCAGCTGCGGCGCACGTCGCCTTTGGTTATAGTTCCCTGACCGCTCACACCGCAGGACGACGCAAAAATGATCAATCGCCGCAACCTGATTCGCTATACCGCGGCCGCCGCCGCGCTGGCTCTCCACCCCCGCCTGTTGCTGGCGCGGGATCCAGGAGAGTTGATCGAGCGGGCGATCCCCTCATCGGGCGAAAAACTGCCGATCATCGGCCTCGGCAGCTCCGCGACCTTCCGCCGCATGGCGGACCGGGAGAACGTCGATGCGCTGCGCGCGGTGATGCGAGCGCTCGTGGAGAACGGCGGCACGGTGTTCGATACTGCGCCGAGCTATGGCGACTCCGAGGAGGTGGCCGGCGAAATCGTCAACGACCTCGGCGTCGCACAGAAGGTTTTCTGGGCAACCAAGGTGAACGTCGTCCGGCGAGGCGGCGACTCGGCCGACCCGGAGACGGCGCGGCAGCAAATCGAGACCTCCTTCGAGCGCATCGGCACGCCGGACATCGACCTGATCCAGGTGCACAACCTCCAGGACATCCCGACGCAACTCGCTATCCTGAAAGAACTGAAGGAAGAGGGGCGGGTGCGTTACATCGGCACGACCTCGACCAATGCGGGCGATTACGAGTATCTCGCCCAGGTAATGCGCGAGGAGCCGCTGGATTTCATCGGCGTCGATTATGCGATCGACAACCGGGAATCGGCGAAGACGATTCTGCCGCTCGCCCGGGAAAGGGGAATCGCGGTGCTGGTATACCTGCCGTTCGGGCGCACCCGTTTGTGGGAACGCACCGACGGCGTGGAGTTACCGGAGTGGGCCAGTGAGTTCGACGCCTCCAGCTGGGCGCAGTTTTTCCTGAAGTTCATTGCCGCGCACCCGGCGGTCACGACCATCACGCCCGCGACCAGCAATCCGAAGCATATGCTCGACAACCTCGGGGGCGGCAGGGGCCGCTTGCCCGACGAGTCCATGCAGAAGCGCATGATCGACTTCGTGGAGCGCCTCCCATCAGCGTGACGTCGCTGGCGCTATCCGGCGCGTTTCCAGCGGATGCGCCTTACCCTTCCGGAACGCAGTCGGTTTCCGTCAGCTCGTAACGTGCCTGGTCGGGGCTGTGGACCAGCACGCACCGCGTGCCGGTGGTAAGGAGCTGGAAGCGTTCGGGTTGTCCCAGGTCACGGCCGGACAAGGGCGGGTTCTGCATGCTCCCGATGCGCTTGCGCTCGATGATCAGCACGCTGGACTCCGTCAGCGCGTCATCCGCCAGCGTTACGTTCGCTCCGAACAGCATGTCGCTGACGACGCGCTGCAGTTCGGCGCGGCTTTCCGCGGTGGGGTTGACGATCACGGCGGGTTGGTCGCCCTGCAGCGAAGCCTCGTCCGACGGCGGCGCCGTCACCTTGCAGGCCGTCAGCGCGAGGCCGGCGCAGCAGACGAGTGTTCTCCGCGACAGTGTCATGGTTGCCGCCGGAGGATGCGGTTCTCGCGCCAGGGGGATTTCGGGGTAATGCCGTCGGTGGCCGACAGTGGCGCCTGAGCCTTGGATAACCCGTGAGCGGCGATGCCTGTCGGCGCGGGGCAATCACCCCCTCCTATCAGCGTCAGGGCCGCTGCGAACCGGGCTTCGAGCGGATCACCGAGCT
>DATABW010000130.1:0-7881 GCA_036259375.1 Woeseiaceae bacterium | reverse complement strand
CCCCAGCGGTGTCATCGACGCCCCGCCCGCATGATCGCACGGATCGGCCGCCCGAAACTCCCCGGTCCACCGGTCCCGGAACAGCATTGTCGTACGCCTTGCTCCAGCCGGCCGTCCGTCCGGCATCAGGTCGCCCGCTATGTGTTTTGCCGACTCGATCGACCGCGCAGCGGTCGGCGTATCGAAGACGGGTTCAGCCTGGCTGCGGTCGCTCTGCATGAGGCGGCGCACGAAACGCTCGAGGGGCTGCGCGGATTTCGGGAAAGCGTACAGCGACGGCCGGGCCGCCAGTGCGGCGCGACGCGCCGCGGCGACAGGCGCCGCGAGCTCCGGGCTCAATCGCTGCAGCGATGCATCGGCGGCACAGGCTTCGATCAGCAAAAAAAAATCCTGCACGAGCGGCGAGTCCTCTCCGGCTATCAGGTCGGCGCCGCCACGCATGGCGCGCATGGCCTGCTGCAGCGCCATGACGCGGTAGCGCTCGAGCGCCAGGTTGCGATCGGCGATTCCGAGGTATGCCGGCAACCAAAGTCTCACCCCGTCGGTCGCGGGTATCGACTGCCGCTGCACCGGGCCGCGGCGCCGGGCGAATACGGTCGCCAGGAAGCGCGGCGGGGCCGGCGGCTCGGCGGGCAGAATCTCGTAGCGCCTGCCGAGGACACTCGCGATGGCGCGCTCGAGGCTCCGGATGACCTCGTCCAGGCGAACCATCGGGGCTGCCGGCCGCCCGTTGCGAATGTTGTTCATTCAGAAGTCCCTCCGGCGGAGAGTAGCAGATGCGACAATGGAGCCTCGCACGTCCCGGCGGGCAGATTTCGGGGCCGGGCCTGATCCGGCGGCAGCGCGATGTCGAATGCGGGCCGCTTCGGCCGACTACCTGATGTCCGGTTCCTTGCGGAACCACAACCGAGCAGGAGAAAGTTATGACCTACATCGAGGGGTTCGTCGCCGCGGTTCCTACGTCCAATCGGGAAACCTACATCCGGCATGCTGCCGAGGCAGTGCCTCTTTTCAAGGAGTTCGGCGTTGCCCGGGTGGTCGAGAACTGGGCGGACGACGTGCCCGGCGGAAAGGTCACCGATTTCCGGCGTGCGGTGCAGGCCAGGGAAGACGAGGCTGTCGTCTTTTCCTGGTTCGAATATCCGGACAGGCAGGCGCGCGACGCGGCTAACGAGAAGCTCATGACCGACCCGCGCATGAAGGACATGGGCGCTACCATGCCCTTCGACGGCCGGAGAATGATCTTCGGCGGCTTCAGCGCCTTCCTCGACGAGGGGGTCCGCGGGAGCATGGCGTATATCGATGGCTACCTGGTCCCGGTTCCGGCGGCGAATAAAGACGCCTACCGCGAGATGGCGCAAAAGGGCGCGGCGGTGTTCAGGGAATACGGCGCGAGCCGCGTCGTCGAAGCGTGGGGCGACGACATCCCCGACGGTGAAGTAACCGATTTCAGGCGCGCGGTGCAGGCGCAGGACGGTGAAATTATCGTGTACTCGTGGATCGAATGGCCTTCGAAGGAGGCGCGGGACGCCGCCTGGCCCAGGCTCATCGAGGATGAGCGCATGAAGCCCGACGCGGACGGGATGCCTTTCGACGGCAAGCGCATGATCTATGGGGGCTTCGTCCCACTCCTCGACGAATAGGCGCCGCGCTTCCGGCAACGATTCAGAAGGGCATCTCGATCTGCCTCTCGTCGCCGATTGCCTGCTCGAAGCGGAGCCCCAGCACGGATAACACCGGCTCCGCCACCGGCTGGACCTGCTTCATCACGTAATGCTCGCGGTCGATCGGGTGGCGCAGGTTGTCCACCGGCTCCGGGCCGTCCGTGGTCATGACGTAGCGGATCGAACGTCCCGGGTGCCGCGCCGATTTGCGAGCCGCCGCGACGTGCGGCGGGGTAGTGGCGGTGTACTCGCTCGCGGCCTTTCTCAGGCGCTTCCGGTACACGAGCGCATGGTCCAGCGCGCCGCGGCGCAGCTCCGCGACGACCTGGGCGAGATAGTTTTCGACCGGCTCCTCCCGGAACAGCCGGCGGTAGAGCTCGCGCTGCACGTCTTTGGCGAGCTCGGTCCAGTCGCTGCGCACCACCTCCATACCGACGAATTCCAGGTCGCCGTCGGTCCGCAGGCCGACGTAGCGCTTGCTGGCACCGCGGGCGCTGTGCCGCGCGGTGGACAGGAACAGGCGCCGGTAGAGCTTCTCGAGCTGGAGCTCGAGACGGCTCTCGACGCCCCAGCGTTCCCGGATGTATCGCCTGAGCTCCTGGCTCAGCTCCGCCGCGAGCTGCGTCCCTCGCAGGCGGGCCGCCTCCTCTGGAAGCGACGATTCGACGAACAGGCTGTCCGTGTCGCCGTACAGCACGCGGAAGCCGGCGTCCTCGAACCAGCGCTTCGACCAGAGCAGGAGTTCCTTGCCCGTGCCCGTGATCGAGTTGGCGAGCGCCGGGTTGTAGAAGCGGCAGGCGGGCGTGCCCAGCACGCCGTAAAAGGAGTTCATCAGGATCTTGATCGCGTGCGCCTTTACCTTGTCGCCGGCTTCGATCGCCGCCGCGCGACGCGGGAACAGCTCGTCGAGCAGCCGCGGCAGGATCGCCGGTTCGCGGCGAAAAGCGCCACCTGGCGTCCGAATGAGATCATCGGCAGGCAACGGATCGGGTACGTACGACAGCGGATCGATGTTGAAGGTACGAATGATGCTCGGGTACAGGCTGCGGAAGTCGAACACCCACACGGCGGGATGCAAACCCGCGAGCGGCTCGAGCACGTGGCCGCCTTGCTGGGCGGCGTGCACGCGCGAATCGCCCGAGCGGACGGTGGGCGCGACGACGCCCAGCTTCCTGAGCTCGCTCAGGTACACGAAATCGAAAGAGGCGATGCTCGCCGCGACCCGGTCGGGCATCATGCCGGCGAGCTGGCTGCGTTCGAATGCGAGGCGCACGAGCGCGAGCTTGTCGATGATCGCATACGCAAGCCGCGCGTCCGTGCGCGCGTACAGCGCGAAGGCAGGGAGGTCGTGCCGGTAATTGTGCACGATCTCCTCGCCGCGGCCGTGCACGTCGCCTTTCAGCGCCTTGCCTTCCCCCAGCACCTCGCGCGCGACGCCCTCGAGCGAGTAATCCTCCATGCGCACGAACGCGCCGCGCAGCAGATCGATCCCGTCGAGCGCGAGGCGACCCGGGATCGTGGCCTGCCCGCTTCCGAAATACCCTTCCGCCTTGCGGATGCGGATCGGCCCCGGATCCCGACCGAGCTGAAAGGAATGCCGGTGCCGTGCTGCAATCCGCTGCAGGACCGTGAAGTCGAAATCGATCGTGTTCCAGCCGGTAATGACATCCGGGTCGAACGTCCGGATGCGCTCGCAGAAAGCGTCGAGTGCCGAACGCTCGTCCGCGCAGCGGATCGCTCTCCCGGGCATCGGACGATCGCTGCCGTCGACGATCAGCACCTCGTCCAGCCCCTCGCCGTACAGCGAAATGGCCAGCAGCCGTTCGCTATCCATGTCGGTCTCGATATCGAACGAAAGCACGCGCGGCGTGACCTGCACGTTCGCCGGCCGCAGTACGGGATTGTCGAACACCCAGGAGACGCCTTCACCGGGCAGCGGCTCGCCTTCGATTTCACAGCCGCCCTTGAGGCCGCGCTCGATCAGGTAACGGGTCGCGAAGCGCACGTCCGCTTCGAAAGTCTCGATTCCCTCGCGGTGCAGGCGGTCGCGTAACGGCGGCACGTCGGAAGGGGTGGCCAGCGTGACGGTCGCAACCGGCTCGCCGCCAAACGTGACTTTGTTGCAGGCCTGCGGCGCCGGCGCGCCGAGTAGGCGGGCGTTATCGGCGTCTGACCGGCGGATATGAAAGTGTGGCCGCCGCCGGTCGTCGCGTACGAGAAAGGTCGAGCCGTCCTCCAGTCGCCCGTACAGGTGAACGACAGGGATCCGCCCGCCGTCGTGCCCGGTGGCGGTGCGCCAGGTAACCTGGAGAAGGGCGCCGCGGAAAACGGTCATCACGACATTCTATACGGCCCCGGCCGGCGGTTCCGTCCGGCGCCGGCCCGCGTCAGCTAAAATAAGCGGTAGCTGGACCATTCCACCAGAGGCATCCCATGGCGTTCACGCTGAAGGTAAACGGCAAATCGCGCGAGGTCGACGTCGAGCCGGAGATGCCGCTCCTGTGGGTCCTGCGCGAGAATCTCGCGCTGACCGGCACAAAGTTCGGGTGCGGCATCGCGCAGTGCGGCGCCTGCACGGTGCACCTGGACGGCCGTCCCGTGCGCGCCTGCAGCACGCCCATCTCGAGCGCTGCCGGCCGGGAGATCACGACCATCGAGGGATTATCCCCCGACGGCAGTCATCCGGTGCAGAAAGCCTGGGTCGAGCACACGGTACCGCAGTGCGGCTACTGCCAGTCGGGGCAGATCATGGCAGCGGCGGCGCTGCTTGCGCGTTCACCAAATCCGAGCGACGCGGAGATCGATTCCGCGATGGCAGGACATATCTGTCGCTGCGGCACCTACCCGCGCATCAGGAAAGCCATACACCACGCCGCGAAGCTCTCGCGCTCGTGAAGGAGGCGCCGATGGCGGAAAAGAAGGCAACGCTCTCACGCCGCACGGTCATTCGCACCATGCTCGGCGCCGGCGGCGGCATGATTCTCGGCTTCCACGTTCCCGATGCGCTCGCCGCCGCCGTTGCTCCGAAGCCGTGGACGGCGCCGGCCGACGGCGCCGAGATCAATGCGTGGCTGACGATTGGCGCCGAGGGCAGCGTGACCGTGCGCGTCCCGCACACCGAGCAGGGACAGGGCGCGATGACATCCGTCGCGATGCTCATCGCGGAAGAGCTCGACGTGCCGTGGGAAAGCATCCACGCCGTGTTTGCCGACATGAACCGGCACGTGAATGAAGGCGAGGAGTACATCGTCACGTCCACGCACGGCTCGCAACTCGTGCGCGACCAGCACCCGCACATCATGCAGGCCGGCGCATCGGCCCGCGAACGTTTGAAGGAAGCCGCGGCGCAAGCCTGGGGCATCGCCCGCGGCGCCGTGACGGCACGGCAGGGCAGGCTTGCAGCCGGCAACCGGAGCGCGCCTTACGCGGAGTTCGCGACGGCCGCGGCCGAGGTGACGCTGGCGGAAGAGCCGCCGATCAAGACTCCAGGCGACTGGTGGCTTCTCGGGCAGCCCATTCCGCGTCTGGACGCCGCGGTGAAGTCCGACGGCAGCGCGCAGTACTCCATCGACACGCGGCTCGATGGCCTGGTGTACGCCGCCGTGAAGTGCTGCCCTGTGCCGTGGGGCCGGCTCGCGAGCTACGACTTCGAAAGTGTCAGGAATCGCCGGGGCGTGATCGCGGCCGTAGAACTGAAAGCCGTGCCGGGACGGATGCAGAACTCCGACATGCAGGACGGCATCGCCATCGTCGCCGATTCCTGGTATCGCGCGAAGAGCGCGCTGGATGCGATGCCGGTCAAGTGGGACTTCGGTGCAGAAGGCGAGGTGAGCACCGCGACGCAAACGGCGAAAGCGCGCGAGCTGCTCGATGCGCCTGGCGAGGTGAGTTACGAGACCGGCCGGGACGCGCTCGGGATGATCCGGTCGTCTGCGCGCCGCCTCAGTGCCGACTACTATCGGCCGTACGAGACACACGCCCGCATGGAGCCGATCAACGCGACGGTCAGCGTGAGACCCGAACGGGTCGATGTGTGGTCCCCGACCCAGAACCAGGCGACGGCGCTCCAGTTGGCGGCCGACCAGCTCGGCCGCCGCACGAACGAGGTGTACGTGCACACCACGTTCATCGGCGGCGCGTTCGGCGGCAACGGCGGCGGCGCTACGGCCGTGACGCGGCAGGGCGCCGAAATCTCCCGGCAGGTCGGCCGCCCTGTCCAGGTCATCTGGTCGCGCGAAGAGGACATCAGGCAGGACAAGCAGCGTGCGCCGGTCTATGCGCGATTGGCCGCCTCGCTCGGGGACGATGGGCTCCCCGAGGCGTTCCTGTCCCGCTCAGTCGTGTTCACGCGCGATGCCCTGAGCATCCGGCTCGCCGACCGCGGGGTCACCAGCATGCCTTACCGCATCCCGAATCGGCGGCACGAGCGCCACGCGGCCGCGGCGCACATCCCGACTGCCACCCACCGCGCGCCTGGCACCAACCAGAACGGCTTCATCGTCGAGCAGTTCGCCGATGAAATGGCGCTGGCGGGTGGCCACGATCCGCTCGAATGGCGCCTGGAAATGACGAGGGGCATGGAACCCTGGCAACGAGTACTTTCGAAATTGAAGCAAGTATCGGGGTTCCGCACCGACCTGCCGCGCGGACAGGGGATGGGCATCGCCGTCCTCGAGGATCATTCCTCTTATTGTGCTGCCTGCGCAACGGTTTCGGTGAGCCCGGGTGGCGAGCTATCCGTGCAGAAGATCGTGCTCGTCATGAACAGCGGCTATCTCATCAACCCGCGCGCAGCGGCGGAGCAGATGGAGGGCTCGGTCGTTTGGGAGTTGTCACACGCGCTCTACGGCGGTCTAGAGCTCGACCAGGGGAGTTTCGTCAACGACAACTTCAATACCTATCACCTGATGCGCATGCACCAGGTGCCGGAGATCGAGGTGCACTTCGCATTGAGCGAGGACGGCTGGTGGGGCGGCATCGGGGAGCCGGCCGGACCGCCCGTTCCGCCGGCGGTTGCGAACGCCGTCTTCTTCGCCACCGGCAAGCGTATCCGCTCGACGCCCCTCGCGAAGCACGACCTCAGCTGGTCATGAGTGGCATGGCGCTTGCATGATGCGTTGAAACCTCGCGGCAGTCGCGAGGCATGGCTAACCGGACCGGGTCCCGGAGGACTGATTATGAGAGGCAGCAGACCGACTTTAATCGCGATCGCTGCGATGGCATTCGTGTTCGCAGGCTGCGAAGTCGAGCAGACGGAGGAAGGCGAGGCGCCCGATGTCGACGTGGAGGGCGGCGAGGCCCCGGAATACGACCTCGATGTCCCGGAGGTTGACGTGGACATGGAGGAAAAGACGGTGACGGTGCCGGACGTGAACGTCGAGATGGAGAAAAAGCGAATGAAGGTGCCCGACGTCGACATCAATCCCGCAGACGAGGAGGCGGAAAATCCGGAGGCCGAGGAGCCGCCGCCGGACGGTGAATAGCATTATTTGCGAACTCGACGGTCTGCGGTGAGCCTTGCGGCATCGGATGCGCTACCGCATCCGGTGGCGCGGTATTTGGCGTTCGCGCTCCCGGGCGGCGCGGACCCGATAGAGGAGGCTGAGCTACTCCAGTCGGGCGAGCTTCGTGTCCAGCCGGAGGCCCGTCGTTGGTTGAAGTTTACGGCGCGACAGTGCGCCAAGCCCTTATCGAGGTCTTTCCACTGGAACGCGCGGGTGCGCATGCCGTTGGGTACGCACGTTCGCGTTATCGACAGCTATATCGACGGCACGGCCTCGGCTCGCGTGAGCTTCCTCTCTGTCATCCGTCTCGGTGTGGAAGCGGGCACCCCCCAGCTGAACGCGGGCGCGCTCCACCGGTATCTCGCTGAAAGTGTCTGGTTTCCGACCGCCTTGCTGCCGCAATCCGGCATCGAATGGAGCGACATAGACGACTGCACCGCGCTGGCGACCTTGATCGACCGCTCGACACCGGTGACGCTGGAATTTCGCTTCGGCCGGTCCGGCGAGGTGGCTGCTGTGTACAGCCCCGGCCGCTGGGCCCGCAGCCGAGGCGGTTACGAGTTGCTGCCGTGGGAAGGACATTTCCGCGATTACCGCGAGCAAGCCGGCATGCGCATCCCGTTTTACGGCGAGGTGGGCTGGTTCAGGGCCGGAAAACTGCAGCTGGTGTGGAAAGGACGCATCGGGAAGGCCCGATACCGGTTCAGGCGAGG
>DATABW010000129.1:0-8726 GCA_036259375.1 Woeseiaceae bacterium | reverse complement strand
GAACATTTCCGCCTGCGCGCAGGCCAGCGCGCCGCTCGCCGGCCACTCGAGGGTCTCCGGCACCGTCTCCCCGCCGCCCATGCCGGCGAGAATCCGGTCCTGCGGGAGGTTGATATGGAAAATCTCCCGGTTCCCGCCGTTCGCCTCGACAGAAATCAATGAAGGCTCCCGGTGCTGGTCCACCGCGGGCACGAGCCAGAAGGCGGCGGCAGCCGCGAGGGCGCCGCAGAAAATTCCGATATAGAAGGTTTTGAACACGGCTGCCTCGATCAGCTCGTCGATGGGGAGCTCCGAGAATAAGTCAAACGCGCGGTGCCGCTTACCAGCGGCACGGCGAACTGTGAAACGGCGCACAGTTCGCAGCGGGTAAGCAAGCCCAGCTCACAAAATTGCGCTGCAGGAGCCCGCAATGCAGGCTCCTTTAACCAGCTCGCTCAAGTGCCGGCAAAGTAGCTCTGCAGGTATTCGTCGAAGCTCAGGCGATCCGACGCTTCGATTTCGCGCTGGCGTTTGACGGAGTTCCGCGCTTCCTCTTCCAGCTCCGCCTGCCGCTCCGGATCCCCCGGCGCGAGCGAGCCGAAATAATCGTGGTGTCCGCGGGCGGTCTGCATGGCGAACTCGAAGAAGCTGCCTTGCGTAGCTTCGAGTTCGGCGAGCAGGCGCGCCGACGGCGTCCTGCCCGCATCCGCGAGCTTGGCTAGCTGCGCCTCAACGGCCTGCGTGTAATCACGGCTTTTCGTGGCACCGTCGATCAGTTCGGCAACCATGGCGACACCCTCCACGATCTCCTTGCCCCAGTCCGCAAGTGCCTGCTCGCGTCCATCACTCAGCAACTGCAACGAAGCGTCGCGCCCGTGCCGTGCCGTCCGCAGGTGATTCTCGGCGCTCTCGTCCCAGCCGGCGTCGTCCAGCGGCGGGCTGTTTTCGAGCAGGCAGTAAAGGAGCAACGCCTCCATGAACCGCATGGCGTTCTGGCTGATGCCGGCCGGATCGAACGGGTTGATGTCCAGCGAGCGGATCTCCACGTACTCGATACCGCCGCGCAGCAGCGCGGCGGTCGGGCGCTCCCCGGAAAACGCAGTCCGCTTCGGCCGCGCCGGACTGTAGTACTCGTTTTCGATCTGCAGGCGATTCGCGCTCAGCTGCCGGTATTCACCGTCGACCTTGACGCCGATCCGCTCGAACGCAGGCTCCGGCGTGCGGATCGCGGCACTCAGGTCCCCAACGTATTCCTCCAGGCTGTTCAGCGAAATGTTGATCTTGGCCTGGGTGCGGTTGTTGTAGCCGAGGTCGCTCATCCGCAGGGAGGTACCGAAGGGCTCGTACAGCGTATGTCCGTCGAACCTCGGCATGTCGGTGCCGGCGTTCGCGGCGAAACTCCGGCACAGGGCGGGCGAGGCGCCGAACAGGTACAGCACCAGCCAGCCGATGCGGCGAAAATTGCGTACGAGCCCGAGATACCCCGCGGAACGAAACGCGTCGAGTTCCCCCCGCTGCTCTTCCTCTTCCTGCCAGGCAGGCCAGAACGCCTCCGGCACGGAGTAATTGAAGTGAATGCCGGCGATCGTCTGCATGCTGCGGCCGTAGCGGTAGCCGAGGCCGCGACGATAGATCGTCTTCATGCGGCCGATGTTCGAGGTCCCGTACCGGGCGAGTGGAATATCGGGCTCGTCGGGAATCCGGCAAGGCATGCTCGCGGGCCAAAGGAGCTCGTTGTCCAGCCGCTCGTGCGTGAACCGGTGAATGTCACAAAGGAAGCCGAGCGTCTCCCAGGTCGTGCTGAACGCGGGCGTAACGAACTCCAGGAGCGCTTCGGAGAAATCCGTAGTGATGAAGCGGTTCGTCAATGCCGAACCGAGGAGCCGCGGATGCGGCGTATCGGCCAGGAGCCCATCCGGGCGGACCCGCAGCGCTTCCTTTTCGACGCCTTTGAGTCCGCCGGCCAGTGCGATCCCCCCGTTGACCAGCCGGCTGATCCTGTCTTCGAATTGTGCGGTCAAAGGGGGTGGCCTCCGGCCGTTCCGAACGGCTGACGGGTGAGCTCACTATACAGACGGCTCTCGCGCGCTGACAATGCAAGCCCACGATGCGCCATGTGACCTCGCAAGCGGGACCCACACGGCGGGCACCGGCGGGCAACGGCATTCAGTCGATATTCAGCCCGTATCATTTAGAATGCATCGATCACCAGCGGGATCTGTCGCGCCTGTACCAGTCCATGACATCAGCCATTCGAACGTTGCCGCTCATCATATCCCTGCTCGGCGGCATAGTGCTTCCGGGCGGCGCCGCGCACGCGCTTCGCTGCGAGGGCAAACTGGTGCTGGAAGGCATGCTCCAGATCGAGGTCGTGGAACACTGCGGCGAACCGACTGCCGTTCGCGAGCGCGGCTTCGTGGTGCGCGCCTGGACGCCGATGGAGCTGATGAGAAGGCCGGACGCCGAAGGCGTGCGTTTCGGGCCCGGCAACTTCTACCAGCATTTGCTAGTTACCGAGTTCATCTATAACTTCGGCCCCAGTCGGCTCATGAGGAAGCTGCGATTCGAGGGCGGCATGCTGACCGACATCGAGACACTGGGCTACGGCTATCACGAAGACTGAAGTCTCGAATAATCATTGCATGCGACCTGGCGGGCACGATGAGTGACAAGAAGAAGCGGCGTTTTCGCGATCGGTCCAGCGGACCGGCAACCCTGATCAACGAAGGCTGCAAGGTCACGGGTGTCCTCTCCGGCATGGGCGACTTCATGATCAGCGGCGAAATCGAAGGAGACAGCGAGCTTTCCGGCTCCGTTTCCATTACCGAGAAGGGGGTCTGGAGGGGTCTGCTCAAGGCGAGCTCCGTCATCGTCGCCGGCACCGTGGAGGGCGATATCGAGGCCAGCGGTAGCGTCGAGATAGTGAACTCCGCCCGCATCACCGGCACCGTCACCGGTGAGGCGATCGCGGTCGCCGAAGGAGCCGTCGTCGAGGGCACCATGAAGACCACCGGCCGCACCCGCCCCACCGAGTTCGTCGAAAAGCGCAAAGACGACGACCCCGCCTGACCGGGCCGATCAGCAGGAGGTCTGCCGCCGCGTCGCGCGGCCGGTGCCACGATCCGGCGGACGGGCTTTCGCGGCGTGCGAGGCAGGGGTGCCGAGCCCGCGGAAGACCTGGGCGGAAGTGCGGAAACTACCGACGGGAGCGCTGGTGGCCGGGGCGGAAAGCCTCTCTGCCTGTCCCGGCTCCGCCAGCCACAGCCACCGCTCGCGTTACGCCCGACCCATCCGGCTCCACTACCGTTCGATCCCCGGCGGCCCAGGCGCAGGAAAAGTGCTTCTGTCGCCAAGATACAGCAGGTAGACTATCGAGGATCCGTGGTGGATGCTCGAGGCCAGCGCTCCGGGAGGTCAGAGTCTGCCCATGGACCCTGCAAAAATAACCAAGAATAACAAGGGACGAAAGTCCCGGGCGTGTGGTGGATTGAATCTGCAACAGGCCACTGAGTCTCAGTAACGGATGACCGGCAGAATATTACCGAGATATCTTATCCTCGCCTCGGCGCTTTCCCTGGTCGTTGTCGGCATCATGTTGTCGATTTTCTACGGCCAGTACCGCTGGCTCGCGGGCGGCATCGTCGGCGCCAGCGTCGACGAGCACAATGCAAGCCTCGCCGCCAGTTTCGAACGGCAGGCCCGGGGCGATTTGCATCGCATCGCGGACCAGGTTGCCGAGATACCGGACGCCGGTGACACGACGGCTATAGAGGGTGTCATCGGGCGTGCCACGGCGCTGGACGACGATCTGGTCGGGCTGCGGTTCGAAGGCACGGATGGGACGCGGGTGGAAACCGGCGAGGTCGCCGCCGACGCCGGGGTCGAATCGACCGAGTGGCGCGGCGACCGGCTGCATCTCACGTACCCGGTTGTCAGGGACGGGGTTCAGACCGGCCGGCTCGTCAGCAGCTTCGAGCTTGCCGACCTGCGCCGCGAAGCGAGTGCGTTCGAGCAGCGCCTGCTGGAACAGGAAGCCACCTACCGCAACGACACCTTCATCTGGATCGGCGGCGCGACGATCGTCGCATTGCTGCTCTGCATGGCGGTCATCTGGAGCATCTCCCGGACGCAGGCTCGCCGGATCCGGGAACTGAAGGTGCAAGCGGAGAAGCTGAGCGAGGCCGATTTCGGCGAGCCCCTGCAGGTGATGAAAGGCGACGAACTCGGCGATCTCGCGGAAGTATTCAACAACATGCGCGACAAGCTGCAGCGCACGACCCTTTCGCGCGACTATGTCGACCGGGTTTTGTCCGGGATGAACGAAGCCGTCATCGTTACGAATGCCGATGGCATCATCACCCGCGTCAATGAAGCAACGATCCGGATGCTGAACTACAGCGAGAACGACCTGGTGGGCCAACCGCTCGACCTGATCGTCGACAAGCAAAAGGGCGGCGCGCTGGCCGTCGATTCGCCGGCGGGAATTCCGCGGGAGGCTTTCCTGATGACCCGCAGCGGGGAATCGGTGCCGGTGTCGTACACGGGGTCGACCATCGCCAATAATCCCAATGACGAGGCGTTGCCGGGCGACCGGATCTACGCTGCCCAGAACATCACGGAACGGCGCCGCGCCGAGCAAAGAATTCGCTACCTGGCACGCATCGACGCGCTGACCAAGGTTCCCAACCGCATGCAGTTCCAGCATCTGCTGCAGCGGGCGATAGCCCGGGCGCGGCGGGCGCGGCGGGCGCTGTACCTCTTCTATATCGACATCGATCATTTCAAGGAGATCAACGACACCTTCGGTCATCTCGCGGGCGATACCACCCTCGAAACGGTGGCCGACCGGCTGACGTCAGCGTTGCCGGAGGAGTCGGTGATCGGGCGGCTGGCGGGGGACGAGTTCGCCGTCATAGTCGATACGGAGGAAGAGCGCGACGACCAGAAAACGCACCTCGACTACCTCGCACGCACGCTGCTCGACCGCCTGGCCGATCCGTTCTACGTGCAGGGTCACGAAGTGTTCATGACCGCGAGCATGGGCATCGCCTGCTACCCGGACGATGCGCCGAACGTCATAGATCTCATTCGGAACGCGGACGCGGCCCTGTATCACGCCAAGAAGAACGGCGGCAATATCTACTCGTATTACGTGCCCGAGATGAACGAGGCTGCGGTCGAACGGCTGATGACCAAGAGCAAACTCAAGCGGGCTTTCGAGCGCGACGAACTCCTCGTCCATTACCAGCCCAAGTACAACATCGAGACCGGAGTGGTGGTCGGTGCAGAGGCGCTGGTGCGCTGGGAGCTCCCGGAGCGCGGCATTATCCTGCCTTCGGATTTCATCCCGATCGCCGAAGAGACCAATCTCATCGTGGAAATCGGCGAGTGGGTGCTCGAGCGGGTATGCGAGGACTTCCGTTACTGGCAACGCTCCGTTTCCTATCCGGGACGCGTGTCGGTGAACCTGTCACTGAAGCAGTTGAGGCAGCCGAATTTCATCAGCCGCATCAACGCCATCCTGCGGAAATACGAGGTTTCGCCGACTTCGCTGGAACTCGAGATCACCGAAACGACGCTGATGGAGAATCCGCGCCGGACGATACGCCTGCTGGACGAGCTGTATTCACTCGGCCTGCACCTCGCCATCGACGACTTCGGCACCGGCTACTCGTCCCTGAGCGCGCTGCAACAGTTCCCGATCAGCACCCTGAAGATCGACCAGTCGTTCGTCCGGGACGTGGCCGTGAACGCCGATGACGCCACGATCGTCGGCACGATCATCCATATGGGCCGCAGCCTCAAGATGGACGTCGTCGCCGAAGGGGTCGAATCGGAGGAGCAGTTGAGCTTCCTGCAGAACCTCAACTGCACCTACGTCCAGGGCCTGCTGTTCGGAGACCCCATGAGCTCGGAAAACTACCTGGAGCTGCTGCTCGCGCAGGCGGAAGGCACCGACACGCATCGCGCGCTGTTCGCCTGACATTCGAATTTCTTGCCGCCGTTTGTCGCAAGATGATTAAATAGGTGCCCTTTCCGCAACCGGTAACATCGAATATGAAGCGACTCAGTTTGACCGCCTGCTGCCTTTCCACAGTGCTTTTTGCCGGCACGGGCCTGGCCTGCGACTATCCCGACAAGCCGACGCTGCCGAACGGCAGCTCCGCCAGCAAGGAAGAGATGATCGACGGGCAAAAGGACGTCAACGCCTATATCAAGGAACTCGAGAGCTACCAGGAGTGCCTCGTCGAGGAAGAGGAAGCGGCGCGTGCGGAAATGGGAGAGCTGGAACCGGAGGCACTGCAGCAACGCGAAGCGCTGCTGACGAAAAAGTACAACGCCGCGCACGATGAAATGCTGAAAGCAGCGGCGGACTTCAATGCCGAATTGAAGGAATACCAGTCGCGCGACGAGTAGCACACCGTCGGGCAGCCGGAGGGATGGCGGTCAAAGGCCATCGATCTCCTGCTTCAGATCGAACCGGTTCTCGGTGATGATGCGTTCGAGCACGCGGACCCTGTCCTCCAGTGCCTCGATTTTCGCGACCGTCTGCTCGACGTCCATGTCCTCTGCGGCCCGGCTCCGGTTGTTTCGCGTTTCGATGTACACCTGTATCAATCGCGCGCACAGCACGACCGTGACCAGTGCGATGACAAAGCTGAAAACATTCATTCGCGCATCCCTTGAGTATTGTTCTTCGCAATTCGGCTCGAGCGGCTAGCCATTACAGCTTCCTGAACTCCTGGTCCAGGTCGAATCGCGACGACGTCACGTAACGCTCCAGCCGGGCGAGGCGACTATCGAGCGCCTGGAACCGGCGCCGCACGTCCGCCAGCGTCTCCTTCGGGGAGGCGCGCAACGCGCGATGGAACTCCGGGTCACGATCCGGCCGGGGACGCTCATCCGACTCGGCGGGAATGAGCAGAACGGTCGCGAAGTACACCAGCAATGTCACCGGCATCGCCATGAACAGGGCGATGACGGCGAGCAGCCGGGTCACCTTGAGATTGAAGCCGAAATAGTCGGCGAGCCCGGCGCAGACTCCGCCGATTAACGCGTGGTCGCGGCTGCGGTGAAACCGGCGACTCCGGATCGATTCATATCCGCTCACGAGTGCCTCCATCCGCCATGGCTTTTGTGGCGGCGCCAGAATTCGTACTCACGGCAACTTCCCGACCACGTCAGCGGCTTGGTTCGGAACAGCAGGGTAGCTGCGAGGTACACGGTTACCGTCGGCCAGAAGAACACGAGCAGCGCGATGAAAGCGACCAACCGGACGAGCCCGGCGGTGACGTTCAGGTACTCGGCGATTCCGGCGCATACGCCGAAGATCCACCCGTTTTCGCGATCGCGATAAAGGCCGTGCAGCGGCCGGTAGTCACGATCAAAGGCACGCTCGCCCCTGCTCATTGCTTTTTCCTCCAGTCCGGCAATTCAGTGTCCAGTATGGTTTCCAGCGACTCCAGGCGCTCTTCGAGCCGCTGCGACAATGCCCAAAGATCTTCCAGCATTCTTTCATCGCCTCCCGAGATCTCCCGCGCCTGTTTCCATTTCGTGATGAAGTGAAGCACGATGAACAGCGGAGCCGGGATGGCAACGAAAACGATCAGCGCGACGGCGATGAGCTCGCTCAACGTCGTCCCCGCTCAGGACTTGTCGGTCGTGGAAGCGCCCCCGGCGGCAACACGTCTCTTGAGCGCGTCGAATTCCCTCGTCACTGACTCGTCGGCTTCCAGGCCCGCGAACTCATGCTTCAGGTCCTTGGGCAACCCGAGGTCGTACGCCTCGACTCGGCCTTCGACGTCGTCGATGCGGCGCGTGTACTGCTCGAAGCGCACCAGGGCGTCGTCGATCTTGTAATCGTGGATCCGGCGCCTCGCGGCCAACCGGCTGTTGGCCGTCTTGTGCCGGGCGAGCAGCGCTTTCTGCCGTGCCTTGGCGTCTTCCAGCTTGCTTTCGAGCCGCGCGATGTCGTCGTTCAGCTTGGCGAGCCCATCGTCGACAGCCGCGTAATCCGCCTTTATGGCATCCGCAGCAGCGCCGGCCCGGGATTTTTCGATCAGTGCCGCTTTCGCCAGGTCATCGCGGCCCTTGCGCATGGCAAGTTCCGCCTTGGTCTCCCAGTCCTTCTGCTCTCGCTCCAGCGTCTCGAGCTTGCGGTTCAGGTCCTTTTTGTCGGCGATCGACCGCGCCGCGGCCGAACGCACCTCGACGAGCGTGTCTTCCATCTCCTGGATCATGAGCCGCACGATCTTTTCGGGGTCCTCGGCCTTGTCCAGGATGGCGTTGATGTTCGAATTCACGATGTCGCTGAATCTCGTGAAAATGCCCATGTTGTGTCCTCTGGTTGTGACGATGCTGCCCGGGTATTGCAGGAAGCGTGCCAGCGCCTCCTTGTGTGCATAATCGGCTGATGATAAAGGGATTCTCGCCCTCCTAGGAGGCGCGAGCCGGGCCCGGAACCGTAACGCTTTCGCTACATTGTCGCTTTTTAAGCCAATGTATGGTGAAGTTGACCAATGGCCCACGACCGCCCTGTTCAGCCCATCATCGGCGAGGCGCCGGCATTCCTGGAGATGCTGGAGCACGTGTCGCGCGCGGCCCCGCTGGCGAAGCCCGTGCTGGTGGTGGGCGAGCGCGGCACCGGCAAGGAACTGATCGCAGCCCGGCTGCATTATCTGTCGAATCGCTGGGAAGGTCAGTTTCTCAAGCTCAACTGCGCGGCCATCAGCGACACCCTGCTCGAG
>DATABW010000128.1:0-2085 GCA_036259375.1 Woeseiaceae bacterium | reverse complement strand
GCTCCGCCGGCCACCGGGACGGCAACCGGAACGCTCGCTCACACCGCGCGGGTGGCGACCGCCGGCGGCACCAGGCTCGCCTTGCGGGCGGGCCCGTACACCGCGGCCTGGCCTACCAGCCACAGCACACCCATTGCCGCCGGTATCAGGTACCAGGCAAGCGGCGTGAGCTCGAATGCCTGCACCATCCAGATGTTGAGCGCCACCGCGAACACCGCGCCCGCGGCGATGCCGACGCTGCTCACCAGGAAATTCTCCAGCAGGAAGTACCGCAGGATGGCCGGCCGGGTTGCGCCCAGCGCACGGCGGGTGCCGATCTGCTTCGTCCGTCTCGCGACGCTGAAGCTTGCCAGGCCTACGATCCCAAGGCCGGTAATCGCCGTCAGCAGGCTCACGATGAACACCAGCAGCCGGATCATTGCCGTATCTTCGAGGTAACTGCGTTCCCGCGTTTCGGTCATGGTCGTCATGTCGAGGACCAGGCGTTCGCGATTGCTCTCCGCCAGCAGCTGTTCGATTTCCGGCATCAGGGCGTCGCGCCGGCCGGGTTCCGTGCGGATGACGTAGCGTCCGCCGCTGTCCTCCCGGTACGCCGGCACCAGCATCGACCGCTCCACGCCTTCCCAGCGGTTCCAGGCCGCCTGCATGCGCTCGATGATGCCGACGATCCGCACTGGCTGGTCGTTACCGATGTACACCGTCCGGCCGACGGCGTCCTCCGGCTTGTCGAGATCGGGAAACAGCGTTTCGGCAACAGCCCGCGTGACGATGCCCGTGGGCGGCCAGTCATCGCTGTTGTTGTCATGCCAGCGCGCTTCTCCCGGCAGGAAATTCCGTCCGGCGACCAGGTTGAGGCCAAAGGTCTCGATAGCATGCTCGTCCGCAAAATACATGGCCGTCCCGGTGCCGTCGAGATCGTCCCCCGGCTCGGTCTGCAGGCTCGAGGACCAGCCGCCGCCGCGGAGCGGGACGGTGTTCGTGTAGATGGCGTCCACGACGCCGGGCAGGTTGCGCAACGTCTCGAGATCTTCGGTAACCGCGGCCCGCTCGTCGAAATCCGGCGTAAACCCGACGTTCGACAGGTAGAAAATGTTGTCCTCGTCGATCCCGCTCGGCCGCGCCATGAGGCGGCTCCGTTCCTGGATGATTGAGATGGCGTTCACCATGATCGCCATGGTGACGGCGATCTGTAACGCGATCAGGACGTAAGCCGTCCTGTTGCGCATCAGCGCGCGCCAGATGGGTCCGATTTCCATTGCCGCTCCTTTATAGGGTCTTGAGCTGGCTCGCCGGATGGATCCGGCATGCCCGCCAGGTCGGGTACAGGGCCGCGCCCAGCGCGGACAGTATCGCCAGCAGCACGGCCGCGACGATCATGACCCAGTCCATGCGCACCAGCTGGTCGATGAACTCGAGGTCGCCGTAGAGCCCTTCTATGCCACGGAGGCCGAGCCAGGTGAGCGCTACCCCCAGGATGCCGCCCGACAGCCCGATCAGTCCCGCCTCCACGATGTACTGGGAGAACACCGCACGCTTCGAGGCGCCCAGCGCGCGGCGCAGGCTGATGTCGCCGGCGCGGCGCATCACCTTGGCAAGCAGCAGCCCGATCGTGTTCAGCAGGCAGACGAGCAGGAACAACGCCGCGAGCCCGAGCAGCACCTGCACGTCGCCGTCGACGACCTCCTGATCTTCCATCCACTCCATCACGTCCAGCAGGCGGTTGTTCAGCGGGCGCTGGAATCGCCCAAGCTGCTTCTGCGACTGCGCATAGGCGTCGAGAAGCGCCTGGTACGCACGCACTTCGTCCTCGCCGTGCAGCTCGACCCACAACTGCATCCAGACGCATTCGGAATTGAGGAAGGCGTTCCAGCCGCCCTCGCCGACCGGTTTCCAGCAGTTCGTGTTGACGATGTTGCCCAGCTCGTTGGCTATACCGACGCTGAATGGATAGAAGATGTCCTCCACGTCATTGAACGCGCCGCCGGAAACGTCATAGAAGCGGGGTACGGGCTGCCAGTCCGCGAGCACGCCGGTAACCCGATAGGTTTCGCCGTTCAGCACGAGTGTCCGGCCCACAGAATCCGC
>DATABW010000127.1:0-10400 GCA_036259375.1 Woeseiaceae bacterium | reverse complement strand
CGGAAGACCCCTCCCCCCGGGTCCCGCCTCCGCTCCTGCCGCTGTGCCGTTCATGAACAAGGCCGGCCAGCGCCGATCCGGCGTTGCGGCCACCCCGAAAATCAGTACAATGCGCCGTTTACCCGGGCCGGGGTCCGGGTGCTGCCCGGGTGTTTTGCGCCGAAAATGCGCCGCCGGGCCGGCTTTTGAGCCTTCACCAACCTTACGGAACAGCAATGGTCAGTATTCGTCTTTCGCGCGCGGGTGCGAAGAAGAGCCCTTTTTACCACCTGGTGGTCAGCGACAGCCGCAATCGTCGCGACGGCCGGTACATCGAGCGCCTCGGGTTCTACAACCCGGTGGGCAAGAGCCACGAGGAAAACCTGAGGATCGACATGGAGCGGGTCGATCACTGGTTGCGCATCGGCGCCAAGCCCTCGGAGCGAGTGGCGGAGCTGATAAAGGCGTCGCGCAAGGCCGCGGCCGCGAGCTGAGCCCGAAGGGCGCGGCGGACCGGGGCGAGCGCGAGACGGTGTGGTCCAGGACGACGCCGAGTCGCCCGCGACAGGCCCGGTAGGAGGGCCCGGCGCCCGGGCCGTCATCCTGGGGCGCATCAGCGGATTGTTCGGCGTTCGGGGCTGGATCAAGGTTTTTTCGTACACGGAGCCCCGGGAAGCGCTGCTCGATTATAAGGAGTGGCTGGTGGGGGAGACCGGAGCGTGGAGGCCCGTCACGGTGGCCGAAGCAAAGACGCACGGGCAGGGCCTGGTCGCCAGGCTCGCCGGAACGGAAGACCGGGATACCGCCGCGGGTTACATCGGCGCCGACATCGCGGTAGCGCGCGAACGGCTCCCGGAGACGGAGCAGGGCGAGTATTACTGGGCCGATCTCGAAGGCCTCGAGGTGCGGCACCGCGACGGCCGCGTGCTCGGGCGATTGAGCCGCATGCTCGCCACCGGCGCCCACGACGTGATGGAGGTCCGTCGCGAAGGACAGGAACGGGAGATCCTGGTCCCGTTCGTCCCCGACGACGTGGTGCTCGCGGTGAATCTGGAAAAGGGCGTCATCGACGTCGACTGGGAATGGGACTGAGCCGATGCAGATGCAGATAGTCAGCCTGTTTCCGGAGATGGTGAACGCGGTCGCCGGCTACGGAGTCGTCGGCCGCGCGGTGAAGCGAGGCCGGCTCCGGCTCGGTTTCAGCAACCCGCGGGAGTTCGCGGACGATCCGCACCGCAGCGTGGACGATCGTCCCTACGGCGGCGGCCCGGGAATGGTAATGAAGTACGAACCGGTGGCGGCCGCGATTGCGGCGGCGAAAAGCGCGCTGCCGCCGGGTTCGCCGGTCATTTGTCTTTCGCCCCAGGGACGGGTGTTCGACCAGGCGACGGCAAGACGCTTCGCGGCGCTGCCGGGACTCGTCCTGCTGTCCGGCCGCTACGAAGGCTTCGATGAACGTATCGTCGAGCACGCGGTCGACGAGGAGCTGTCGCTTGGCGACTTCGTGCTGAGCGGTGGCGAAATCGCCGCGATGGCGGTGATCGATGCCGTGGCCCGGCTCCTGCCCGGCGTGCTGGGCGACGAGGACTCGGCGGAAAACGACTCGTTCACGGACGGGTTGCTGGAGTACCCGCAGTACACGCGGCCGGAGACCGTCGCTGGACGGCGGGTGCCGCAAGTGCTGCTGTCGGGCGACCACGCGCGTATCGCGCGCTGGCGATACCAGCAGGCGCTGGGACGGAGCTTCCTCAAACGGCCCGACCTCGTGCGCAAGCTGGAACTGAACGAGGAGCAACGACAGTTGCTGACCGAATTCTTGAGAGACGACTTGTCGAGAGACAAGAGGCCGGAGGGCGACGCCACGTGCGCTTCGGATTGAATGGATTGACCGGCGTGACCGGCAGGTAGAAGAAACATGAGCAAAGTAATTGATGCAATCGAGCAGGAACAGACGACGCGCGAAGTGCCGGAGTTTTCGCCGGGCGATACCGTCGTGGTGCAAGTGAAGGTCACCGAGGGCGAGCGCGAGCGCCTGCAGGCTTTCGAGGGCATCGTGATTGCAAAGCGCAATCGCGGCCTGAACTCGTCGTTCACCGTCCGGAAGATCTCGCACGGCGAAGGCGTGGAGCGCGTCTTCCAGACGTACAGCCCCGCAGTGGGCGCCATCGAAGTCAAGCGCCGCGGCGACGTCCGTCGCGCCAAGCTGTACTACCTGCGCGACCGCAGCGGCAAGTCGGCACGGATCAAGGAAAAGATCTGACCTCGAGGGTCACTCGGGCCGGCGCGCGCCTGGGCGCGATCGCCTGCGCCGCGTTGCTCTGTGCCGGCTGTGCCTCGCTGATGTCGTCCGCGGCCGGCGGGCTCGCGGACAACCTCCAGGCGGCGGTGCTGAACCAGAACGACCCCGAAACGGTGCGCGACGGCGCGCCGGCCTACATGCTGCTGCTGGACAGCTTCCTCGAAGGCAGCCCTGACGATCCCGAACTTCTGGGCGCGGCGGCCAATCTCTACGCGTCCTATGGAGCGGTGTTCGCGGAGGACCCGGCGCGTGCCGGGCGCCTGACGCAACGCGCCCGCGGGTACGCTGCGCGCGCGATCTGCATCCGCTATGACGACGCATGCGGCTGGCCGGAGATGCCGTTCGACGCGTTCGCCGAAAGCCTGGCCGGCCTGTCGCCCGAGGACGCGGACGCCGCCTACACTTACGCGATGGCGTCGCTCGCCAGCATTCGGGCGCACAGCGACGACTGGAACGCGCTCGCTGAGCTGCCGCACATGGAGGCACTGCTCCAGCGCTACATCGAAATCGCCGACGGCGAAAACGAGGCGCAGGTTTACACGTGGCTGGGCGTTCTTGCTACGCTGAGGCCACCGGCGCTGGGCGGGCAACCGGAGCAGGGCAGGATGTATTTCGAGCAGGCGATCGAGAAGACCGACGGCCGTGATCTCAGTGTCAAGGTGGAGTTCGCGCGCGGCTACGCCCGCTTGTTGTACGACCGGGAATTGCACGATCGCCTGCTGCAGGAGGTCGTGGCCGCGGATCCGGACGTTCCGGGACTGACCTTGTCCAACGTGCTGGCGCAACGCGACGCTTCTGAACTGCTCGCGTCCGCCGACGAGTATTTCTGAGCAGCGCCCGATGGGGAGGTTCTTCATGCGCACTTCGATCCTGGTAGCCGCGGCTGTCGCGCTGCTGGCGGGGCTTCAGCCCGGTGCGGCGGGTGCCGCCGAACTGAAGATCGCCACGGTGCTGCCCGAGAACACGCAATGGATGAGGGACATGCGCGCCGGCGCGGCGGAGATCAAGGAACGCACGGAGGGGCGCGTGCTGTTCAAGTTTTATTCCGGAGGCGTCCAGGGCAACCCGAACACCGTGTTGCGCAAGATCAAGATCGGGCAGCTGCACGGAGGCGCGTTCACGCCCACCGACCTGCAGCAGGTCTACGCGGACCTGAACATCTACGGGCTGCCGTTCCTGTTCGAGTCGGTGGAGGAAGCGAATTACGTTCGGGAGGCCGTGGACCAGAAGCTCGCGGCGGGACTGGAAGCGGCAGGTTTCGTCAGTTTCGGATTCGCCAGCGGCGGATTCGCGAGGATCCTGTCGAACGTGCCGGTGCGGAGCCACGAGGACTTGCGCGGCCGCAAGGTGTGGGTGCCCGAGGGCGACCTGATCAGCTACGAGGCGATGAAAGCGCTCGATCTTTCGCCGGTCACCTTGCCGATCACCGACGTGTTGACCGGACTGCAGACGGGGCTCCTCGATATCGTGGCGATGTCGCCGGCCGGCGCATTGGTGTTGCAGTGGCATACGCGGGTCGATTACGTCACCCGGATGCCGATCGTCTATTCGATGGGCCTGCTCGCGATTGACCGCCGCGCCTTCGGGCGGATCGCCGAGGAGGATCGTGCCGTGGTGCGCGACGTCATGTCCGCCCTCTATGCCCGCTGGGACGTCGAGAACCAGCGCGATGCGGAAAAGGCGCTGCAGGCGCTCATCAACTCTGGACTCGAACCCGTGGATCCGGCCCCCGGCGAGGTGGAGCGGCTGCAGGCGATCATGGCCGAAACGAGCGAGGCCATGGCCCGCGACGGGCTCATTTCGCCCGACCTGCTGCAGGAGATCCGGCATTTGATCGAGCAATACCGCGCGAGCGACTCCGCCGCGGCGCGATGACCGGCCCGCAGCGCGCCACGGAGCGCTGGGGTACGGCGCTCGAGAACGCGCTGCTGGTGCTGCTCCTCGGCGCCATGATCGTTCTTGCGACGGCGCAGATCGTGCTGCGGATCGGCTTCGACCGGGGCCTGATCTGGGCCGACGAGCTCCTGAAAATCCTGGTGCTGTGGGTCGCGCTGGTTGGCTCCGTCGCGACCAGCCGGGGCCGGCGGCACCTGCGCATCGACCTCCTGTCCCATTACTTGCCCGAGCGCTACGCGCGGCTGCCGGTGCTGATCGTCGACGGATTTGCCGCGATCGTCTGCGGCTTCGTCGCCTGGCATTCCGCCCGCTACGTTCTGCTGACCGTCGAGTTCGGTGACACCGTGCTGGTCGGCGTACCGGCCTGGCTCGTGCAGGGCGTGTTGCCGGTGGCCTTCGCGCTGATGGCCTACCGCTTCGGCCTTTACTGGCTGAAGGGGCTGCTGGACCTGTTTCGCCGCGGGCCCATGGGGCCGCCGCCTTGATCCTGGCCAGCGTCCTGCTGGTGCTGCTGGCGGTGCTCGGCGCGCCGCTGTTCGCCATCATCGCCGCCAGCGCGATGCTCGGTTACCAGCAGCAAGGCATCGACCTCATGGCGATCGCCATCGAGATACTCGGCCTGGCCGAAATGCCATTCCTGTCGGCCATCCCGCTGTTCACGTTTGCCGGCTACCTGCTGAGCGAGAGCGGCGCGCCACAGCGCCTCGTCCGCCTCACCGGAGCTGTCATCGGCTGGGTGCCGGGAGGCCTGGCGTTGGTGGCGCTGGCGGCTTGCGCCTTCTTCACCGCGTTCACCGGTGCGTCCGGCATCACCATCATCGCCCTGGGTGCCATCCTGTACCCGGCGTTGAAGCACGATGGGTATCCGGATGACTTCAACCTGGGGCTGGTCACCTCCTCCGGCAGCCTGGGGCTGTTGTTCGCGCCATCGCTGCCGCTGATCCTTTACGGCGTGATCGCCAAGGTGCCGATCGACGACCTGTTTCGCGCCGGCATCCTGCCGGGGCTCCTGATGCTCCTCATGCTGTCGGGCTGGAGCCTCTGGGTCAATCGGCGCAACCGGACACCGGCGCGGGAGTTTTCCCTGCGGCAGGTCCGCGTCGCCTTGCGCGAATCGATCTGGGAGCTGCCATTGCCGGTCGTCGTGCTGGGAGGCATCTATTCCGGCTTTTTTGCCGTCTCCGAAGCCGCGGCGGTTACTGCGCTTTACGTGCTGATCGTCGAGGTGGCGGTGCTGCGCGACGTCAAGGTATCCGAGCTGCCGCGCATCATGCGCGAATCGATGCTGCTGGTCGGTGCCATCCTGATCATTCTGGGCGTCTCGCTGGCGTCGACCAACTACATGATCGACGCCGGCGTGCCGCAGCAGTTACTGGGCCTCGTCGCCGACCTGGTATCGAGCCAGACCAGCTTCCTGCTGCTCTTGCTGCTGTTCCTGCTGGTTCTCGGCGCGATCCTGGACATCTTCTCCGCAATCGTGCTGGTGGTTCCACTGATCCTGCCCATTGCTGCACAATATGACGTCAGCCAGATCCACCTCGGGATCGTATTCCTGGCGGCGATGCAGCTCGGCTACCTGACGCCGCCCGTCGGCCTGAACCTGTTCATCGCCAGCTACCGTTTCGATAAATCGATACTGGACGTGTGCCGGGCAACGTTCCCGTTCCTTGTGATCCTGTTGCTGTCCGTCATCGCCATTACCTTCTGGCCGCAATTGTCGCTGATGCTGGTCGGTTGACACCTTCAAGGAGAACGAGATGAGTGAACGCAATGTGGTCGTGCGGCTGTTCAGGGGGATCTGGACCGGCGTGGATGGCGTGCGCAAGGTGCTGCATCTGTTGCTCCTGCTCTTCATCTTCTCCATTGTGATCGCCGCGATGTCGGCATCGGCTCCGAAGCTGCCCGGCCAGGCGGCGCTGGTCATTCGCCCAACGGGACAGCTCGTCGAGCAGCTCGAAGGCAATCCTTACGACCGGGCGATGGCGGAGATACTCGGGGAGGCGCGGCCGCAGACCCTCGTCCAGGACATCATCGACGGTCTCGAATATGCTAAAGACGATCGGCGCATCAAAGCCGTCGTCATTTACCTCGATGGCTTCGGAGACGGTGGACTGAGCCAGCTGCAGCGGATCGGCGAGGCGATCCTCGCATTTCGCGAGTCCGGAAAGCCCGTGTTTGCAGCCGCCGATTCGTACGGGCAGAGCGCGTACTACCTGGCGGCACATGCGGACGAGGTCTATATGCACCCGGAAGGCCTGCTGCTGTTCCAGGGGTTCGGCGTATACCTCAACTATTTCAAGGACGCGATCGACAAGCTGAAAATCGACTGGAACGTGTTCCGGGTGGGCACCTACAAATCCGCGGTGGAGCCGTTCACGCGGAGCAGCATGTCGGAGGACGACCGGGCGGCGATGAGCCGGCTGACGGGCGAGTTATGGGCGGCCTACCGGGCGGGCGTGAGCGAGGCGCGGAACCTGGAACCCGGCACGTTCGAAAACCTGGTCGGCAACTTCGTCGAGCACGCCAGGGCGGCGGACGGGAGCATCGCCGAGGTCGCAGTGCAGTTCGGCTTCGTCGACGAGCTGTTGACCCACCAGGAGGTGGGTGAGCGGGTTGCGGAGCACGCGGGAGCGGATCCCGAGAGCACGGACTACTTCAATGCGGCGCCGCTGCAGGACTACCTGGCGCAAGCCCGCGTGACGCGCGGCCGACCGCCGGCCGGGGACAACGTGGCCGTGATCGTCGCCGCCGGTGACATTCTGGACGGTACGCAGCCGCCCGGAACGATCGGCGGCGATTCCACGGCCGAGCTGCTGCGGCGGGCCAGGATGGACGAGACGGTGAAGGCGGTAGTGCTGCGGGTGAACAGCCCCGGCGGCAGCGCATTCGCCTCTGAGATCATCCGCAATGAAATCATCCTGCTGAAGGAAGGGGGGAAACCCGTCGTCGCCTCCATGGCGGCCGTGGCCGCATCGGGCGGCTACTGGATCTCGATGGCGGCCGATCGCATCTATGCCAGTCCCACGACCATTACCGGCTCCATCGGCATTTTCGGCATGTTCCCCACGTTCCAGCGGTCGCTGGAACACCTCGGGATTACGACCGACGGCGTCGGCACGACCAAGTGGTCGGGCGAGCTCCGCCCGGACCGCGCGATGTCGGATGAGGCGAGGGCGCTGTTCCAGGTCGTTGTCGAAGACGGCTATGACGATTTCGTCAGCCGGGTCGCGTTCCACCGGGATCTCGAGGTGCCCCAGGTCGATCGCGTCGCGCAGGGGCAGGTGTGGACCGGCAGCCGGGCGCTGGAGTTCGGGCTCGTGGATGAGCTCGGCAATCTCGATAATGCCGTAGTGGCAGCGGCCGAGCTCGCGGGACTGCAGCCTGACGCTTACGGCCGCGTCTACCTCGAAATGGAGCTGACACCCACGGAGGAATTCTTCCTGCAATTGCTGGCCGGTGCGCAGTGGGCGGGTTTCGATGCCGGAGACTTGTTCTCCCGGCCGGCGTCGTCGATCGATCGCCTCGCGGAAGCCGTTGCCGGCGCGCTGCCGCCGATGCTCCGTTTCAACGACCCGAACGGGATCTACGCGCACTGCCTCTGCGTATTCGATTGATCCCGTAGAGCCCGTCAAACGGGCGGCACAGCGCTGAGCGTCGGTGTCGCCCGTGAGACGGGCTCCTGCAGGTGAGAATTGTGCCTCAGTCCCAATTCAGCACCACCTTGCCGCTTTGCCCGGATGCCATCAGCTCGAACGCGTCCCGGTACTCCTCCAGCGGGAAACGGTGGGTAATGATCGGCTGGATGTCGAGCCCGCTTTGCAGCATGCTCGCCATCTTGTACCAGGTCTCGAACATCTCCCGCCCATAGATTCCCTTCAAGACCAAGCCCTTGAAGATGACCTGCGTCCAGTCGATTGCCGTATCGACCGGCGGAATGCCGAGAATCGCGACCTGCCCGCCGTGATGCATCGTGCGCAGCAGGTCGCGGAACGCGTCGGGATTGCCGGACATCTCCATGCCGACGTCGAAACCTTCTTCCATCCCCAGGTCCTGCATCGTCCGGTCAAGAGAGCCGTTCCGCACGTTGACCGCAACGGAGGCGCCCATCTTGCGCGCGAGGTCCAGACGGTATTCGTTCACGTCGGTAACGACGATGTGGCGCGCCCCGGCGTAACGCGCGATGGCGACGGCCATGATGCCGATCGGGCCTGCGCCGGTGATCAGCACATCCTCGCCGACGAGATCGAAGGACAACGCCGTGTGGGTGGCGTTCCCGAGCGGGTCGAGAATGGCCGCCATCTCGTCCGTAATGGTGTCCGGCAACTTGAACACGTTGAAGGCGGGCACCGAGATGTAATCGGCGAACGCGCCGGCGCGGCTGACGCCTATCCCGAGCGTGTTGCGGCACAGGTGACGCCGGCCGGCGCGGCAGTTCCGGCAGACACCGCAGGTGATGTGTCCTTCGGCGGAGACGCGATCGCCGGTCGAGAGTCCACGGACTTCGCTGCCGCAGGCGACGATCTCGCCACTGAACTCATGCCCGATCGCCAGGGGCACCGGGATCGTTTTCCGCGCCCAGTCGTCCCACTGGTAGATATGGATGTCGGTGCCGCAGATCGCGGTGCGCTTCACCTTGATGAGCACGTCGTTGTGGCCGGGCTCGGGCGGCTCGATGTTCTCGAGCCAGATCCCCGGTTCCGCCTTCGACTTGACCAGCGCCCTCACGTCGGCTCACCCTGACGCACGGCGTGCGCTATTCTTCCAGGAGCCGGTCTCGCGGGCGGCCAAACCGCCACCCCAGCCACCGTCATTGAATCACCTGCAATTCACGCCCCACTTCCTCGAATGCCCCGACGGCGCGCTCCAGCTGCTCGCGCGTGAGCCCGGCCGACATCTGCGTGCGGATCCGCGCCTGTCCTTCCGGCACGACCGGATAGGAGAAGCCGATCACGTAGACGCCGCGTTCGAGCAGGCGTGCGGCCATTTCCGTGGCGAGCCGCGCATCGCCCAGCATGACCGGGATGATCGGGTGCTCGCCCGGCCGGAGATCTAATCCGAGCTTTTCCATGGCTGCCCTGAACCAGGCGGCGTTCTCGTGAAGTGTTTCGCGCATTGCCGGGTCCTGCTCGACGAGGTCCAGCACGGTGATCGACGCCGCGGCGACCGGCGGCGCGATTGAATTCGAGAACAGGTACGGACGCGACCGCTGCCGCAGCCAGCCGACGATTTCGCGACGCCCGGAAGTGAAACCCCCGGTGGCGCCGCCGAGCGCCTTGCCCAGGGTCCCGGTAATGATGTCGATCTTGCCGAGAACATCGCGGTACTCGTGCGTGCCGCGGCCCGATTTTCCAAGGAAGCCGGTAGCGTGGCAATCGTCGATCATCGTCAATGCGTGATGGCGCTCCGCCAGCTCCGTGATCGCGCCGAGGTTCGCTATGACGCCGTCCATCGAAAACACCCCGTCCGTCACGATGAGGCGGTTTCGGCATTTCGAGGCGCTTTTCAGGTTCTTCTCCAGATCGTCCATGTCGTCGTTGCGGTAGCGGAAACGCTGCGCCTTCGACAGGCGGATACCGTCGATGATGCTGGCGTGGTTCAGCGAATCGCTCACTACTGCGTCTTCATCGGTGAGCAGCGTTTCGAAGAGCCCTCCGTTGGCGTCGAAGCAGGACGGATACAAAATGGTGTCTTCGGTGCCCAGGAAACGGCTGATGCGCTCCTCGAGCTGCTTGTGCAAGGTCTGCGTGCCGCAGATGAAGCGCACGGATGCCATCCCGTAGCCGAATTCGTCGAGAGCCTTGTGTGCCGCATCGATGATCGCGGGATGGTTGGCGAGCCCGAGATAGTTGTTTGCGCAGAGGTTCAGCACTTCGCGCGTGCCGCCGTTTTCGCGCACCTCGATCGCGGCCTGCTGCGGCCCCGCAATGAAGCGCTCCTGCTTGTATAGCCCCTGTTCCTTCAGCGCCTCGGTTTGCGCGGCCAGCGCGTCGAGAAAGTCCTGCAGCATGACACTCATCCGGTCCGAAAGGCGGCAAAGTATATCAGGCGCGTTACCTGCAGGAGCCCGTCCCAAGGGCGACCGACGTTCGACGGCAGCTCCGTTCGCCGCCAGATCCGCGACAAGTGGCTGGCGGAGCCGTAACCGGTGGAGGGTCGGAAGAATCGAAGTGTTCGGAGCACCGAGGATTCCGGGTATCACCGGGGGGTCTTGGCGGAAATAAAGCGG
>DATABW010000126.1:0-3010 GCA_036259375.1 Woeseiaceae bacterium | reverse complement strand
GTCGAGAACGCCCTGCTGCAGGACGCATTGCTCGAGGTGCTGGACGCGTCGGCGGTCGAGCTGTCGTTCGATACTGCCATCCGCTCGGTCACCGCGGTCGACGACCGCTTCGCGGTCACGTTCGAGGACGGGACGGCGGCGCGTCCCGAACTCCTGGTCGCTGCCGACGGCGCCTCTTCGCTCGTTCGCCGGCAGGCGCGGATCGGCAGCCTCGTCAAACATTACGGCCAGACCGCATTCGTGACGCACCTGCGGCCGGAACGGGAGCACGGCCACATCGCGTGGCAGCGGTTCCTCCGCGAAGGGCCGCTCGCGTTGCTGCCGCTCAGTGACGGGCGGGTGTCGATCGTCTGGTCGACGACGCCGGCCGAATCGGAATCCGCCATTGCGCTGTCCGACGACGCGCTGGGGGAATTGCTGAGCGACAGGAGCGGCGGTGTGCTCGGACATCTCGTGCCCTCCGGGCCGCGCGGCTCGTTTCCGCTACGGGCGCAGCACGCGACTCGCTACGTTCGTCCGGGCATGGCGCTGGTCGGCGATTCCGCGCACAGTATCCATCCGCTGGCGGGGCAGGGCGCGAACCTCGGAATAGCCGATGCCGCCGCGCTTGCCGACACCGTGTGTACCGCCATTGCCGGCGGTGAGCACCCGGGCGACCTGCCGGTCCTGCGTCGCTACGAGCGCTCCCGCAAGGGGGCAAACGCCGTCATGTTGAACTTCGTCGACGCCCTGAATCGCCTGTTCGCCTCACCGTCGGCACCGCTCTCAAGCCTCCGCCGCACCGGGATGGCCCTCTTCAACCACAGCGGCCCTTTGCGGCGCCGGGCCGTCGAGACGGCTCTTGGCCTCCACGATCGCCGTTGACGTGTAGAATCAGCACCGCCCGGACAAGCAGTCAGCTCCGCCCATAAAAATAACGGACACCTCGAACTCCAATGCCGGCGAACTCGCCAAAGGGGCTCCATTGAGTAAAGCGTCAAAGGCAGCGCGGGCCACATGACGGACCGCTACGTGCTGGTGCTGGCCGGCATCCTGACGGCGATCGGCCTCGCGACTTTCGTCTACAAGTGGCAGGTGCTCGGCTTCCCGTTGAGCGCCGAGCAGGAAACACCGACGTGGACGGTCGAGACGAGGATCCGTTTCGAGAGCGGGCCGGGCTCGATTCTCGTGGAGCTCCAGATACCGACACTGACCCCGGGCTTCACGACGCTGGAGGAGTACTCGGTTTCGCGCAATTACGCGTTCGCGATCAATTACGTCGGAGCCGACCGGGTGGCGCAGTGGACGGTGCGGCGTGCCGACGGCACCCAGACGCTCTATTACCGCATCGTGGTGTACGAGGACCCGGAGACCGAATACGGGGACCTGACGCCGCCGCTGCCGATCCCGCCGGTCATCAACGAGCCGCTGGGAACGGCCGTCGACGTCATCGTGTCGGACGTGCGCGAACACTCGGCCGATGCGGTCTCGTTCACATCTGTCCTGCTGCGCATGGCGAACGATCCCTCGCCCAACCCGAACGTCGAGCTGTTGTTGTCGGACGTGGACACGCCGGCCGAGTTCGTGGAGCGCATCATCCTCGTCCTCAACTCGGAGCGCATTCCCGCCCGGATGGTGCACGGCATCCCATTGCAGGAGCAGCAACGGCAGGTGGAGACCGTGCCATGGCTGGAGATACACGACGGAGATCGCTGGCGCTACTTCGATCCCGCCACCGGCATCGAGGGGCTGCCGGAGCGATTCCTGATCTGGTGGCGCGGCAGCCAGCAGCTGGTGTCGGTGGAGGGCGGCAGCCAGAGGGAGGTCAGCTTCGCGGTGCAGCGAAACTACGTCGACACGATGCAACTGACCGAACACAGGGCAGAGCAACGGGATTCGCGGGTCATCGACTTCTCGCTGTTCGGCCTCCCGATCCAGACCCAGGCGGTGTATGGCGTGCTGCTGATGATTCCCGTCGGCGCGCTGGTGATGGTGATAATGCGCAACGTCATCGGCATCGATGCCTTCGGCACCTTCATGCCGGTGCTGATTGCGCTCGCGTTCCGCGAGACGCGGCTTTTCTGGGGCGTGATTCTCTTCACCGTGCTGGTAGCGCTGGGACTGAGCATCCGGTTCCTGCTGGAGCGCCTCCGGCTGCTGCTCGTGCCGCGGCTGTCCGCGGTGCTGATCGTCGTCGTCATCCTGATGCTGGTCATCAGCATCGTCGCCCACCAGCTCGGCATGGAAACGGGCCTGTCGGTCGCGCTGTTCCCGATGGTGATCATCGCCATGACGATAGAGCGCATGTCGGTGGTATGGGAGGAGCGCGGAGCCGGCGATGCGATGCGGGCCGGCGTCGGCAGTATGCTCGTCGCGGTTCTCGCCTACCTCGTCATGGGCATGGAGTGGCTGGAGTACCTGGTCTTCGCGTTCCCGGAGCTGCTCCTGGTCACGCTGGCGATCGTGCTGCTGCTCGGGCGTTACACGGGCTACCGCCTGTCCGAGCTGACGCGTTTCAAGGCACTGGCCGGCCGCTGACGTGTTGCGCAATCGAAAACGGCTGCGTGAAGCGGGGCTGCTCGGGCTGAACGAGCGCAATGCCGAGCTCATCATGCGGCTGAATCCGCGCCGTTTCTATCCGCGGGTCGACGACAAGGAACTGACGAAGAAACTGGCGCTCGCGGCCGGCATGCCGGTGCCGGAGCTCTATGGCGTGATCGGCAGCCAGGCGCAGGTCCGCCGCTTCCTGAGCATCGTCGAAGGCCGCGACAGCTTTGTCGTGAAGCCCGCCCGCGGCAGCGGCGGCGACGGCATCATCGTTATCGTCGGGCGCAGCAAGCGTAAGCTCGACAGCTTCCGGCTCGCGAACGGGATGCTCATTGCGGCTTCCGAGATCGAGCATCACATTTCGAATATCGTCGGCGGGCAGTACAGCCTGAGCGGCAACCCCGACACCGCGCTGATCGAATACTGCGTTCATTTCGATCCGCTGTTCGCCGAGGTCAGTTACCAGGGCGTGCCGGACATACGC
>DATABW010000125.1:0-3482 GCA_036259375.1 Woeseiaceae bacterium | reverse complement strand
AGCGGCCGCGCTGGCGGAGGTGGGCTGGTCGCCGCCGGAACGGCTCGACTGGGCAAACTTCGTCAGCCGGCTCCCCGCCCAATTCAGGCGTTACCGATCGCTCGACATGCCGTTCGCCACCAGCGCGTTCGACGTCCGTGTGACGGCAGGGCGCTCCGACGGCGAGCGCTGGTGGCGAACGGCATGCCGAGCGATCGGTAACGCCTGAATTGGGCGGGGAGCCGGCTGACGAAGTTTGCCCAGTCGAGCCGTTCCGGCGGCGACCAGCCCACCTCCGCCAGCGCGGCCGCTCGAGGAAAAGCCATGTAGGCGAGGCGCTCCGGCGTGCGGATGTGCTCGGACCAGAGGTTGGCCTGCAGGCCGAGAACGTGCCCCCGTTCGTCCTCGTCGAGCCCGTCCGGCATCGGGTCGAACGCGTAAACGTCCGCCAGCGAAACGACCAGCCCGCGGCCGGGCGGCTCGCCGGCAAGCGGGCTCTGGCGATGGTCGAAGTACAGCGTCGGCCAGGGCGTGAGCACGGCATCGTGCCCGAGCGACGCCGCTTCCAGGGCGCCGTCCAGCCCGCGCCATGACATCACCGTCGCCTGCGGTGCGATGCCCCCTTCCAGGATCTCGTCCCAACCGATCAGTTTGCGGCCGTGCGCATCGAGGTAGCGCTCGATGCGTTTTATGAAATAACTCTGCAGCGCCGTTTCGTTGCGGATCCCGAGCTCACGCATGCGCTCCTGCACCCGTTCCGAGGCCGTCCATTGCGCCTTCACGGCCTCGTCGCCCCCCACGTGGATGTAACGGCTCGGGAACAACTCGAGCACCTCGGACAGGATTGTCTCCAGCGCCTCGAAGGTGCTCTCTTCGACGTTGAACAGGTACTCGTGAACTCCCCAGTCGGAAGAGACCACGGGTTTTCCGCCACCGACTCCCAGCTCCGGGTAGGCGGCGATGGCGGCTTGCGCGTGACCGGGCATCTCGATTTCCGGCACTACGGTAACGTGGCGCCGTGCGGCGTAGGCGACGATCTCGCGCACTTCTTCCTTCGTGTAGAAGCCGCCGTAACGCCGCGGCGCATTCGTGCGGGGATCGATATCTCCTGCCGCGGCCCGTCCGGCCGGTATCCGCCACGCTCCGACTTCCGTCAGGCGCGGGTACGCATCGATTTCGAGCCGCCACCCCTGGTCGTCCGTGAGATGCCAGTGCAGGACGTTGAGCTTGTGGAGCGACATCCAGTCGATCATGTTCAGGATGGATCGCGGCGGCACGTAGTGGCGGGCAACGTCGAGCATCAGGCCGCGCCACGCGAAGCGTGGGGCATCGTCGATGACGAGTGCCGGTATCCTGATCGCGCCGTTCACGGTCTCGCCGGCGGTGGCGAGCTGCCACAGGGACACTGCACCATAGAAGAGGCCGGCATGATCGCTGGCCGATACCACGATTCTGCCGGGCGAGACTTCGAGGCGATAGGCTTCGCCGCCCGGGTGAGCACGCCCCGACGAATCGACCTGCAGGACAATGATGTCGGACTCTGCCGCGCCGTGCTCTTGGAGTTGAATGCCGGGTTGCGCCGTGCGGTTCAGCAGGTCCGCCAGCCACGTACCGATCCAGCGCACCTCGTCGTCGTCCGGAACCGAAATCCTCGTCGACGGCCGCAGGATGAAAGCGCCTGCAGAAGGCGCCACGTCCGCCGGACGCGGAATGACCTGGAGAGCGTCCGGGAAGCCGGTCCGGCGAGCCTCGCCTGCGCAGGCGGCAAGGAGCGTCACGATCACGGCCGCGCCCATCGCCCGGCAGGCAATCACGCGCCGCTCCAATCCCCGCCGGAAGGCGATTGCGCGAGCCTGTCTTTCGTCATCAAAATGGCGTGCTCCCGGGCGGCGATTATACGCGTCGTCCGGCGCCTGCTGGACGCAGGCCCGGTACGGCCGGGCCTGCGGTGCTGCCGCATCCTATTCGCGCGACCCGAAGTCCAGCTGCACCGAAAGCTGGTAACGGCGACCGGTGTTGTAGCGGTTGGCCGGCTGGAACTTCTCCCCGAAGTACTGGAAGTATTCCTCATCGAGCAGGTTCTGCGCATCGAAGTTGAGTTGCACGGTTTCGCTGAAGCTCCAGCTCAGGCTCGCACCGAGATCGGCATAGGAGTCGACGCTGACCGGCGGCGCGCCGGCCACGAAGCCGCCGGCCAGGTATTCGCTGCGCCAGCCGTAGGTGAGTCGGGCGCTGAGCGGGCCTTTCTCGTAGTACGGGCTGATGTTGTACTGGTCCCGGGATTGGAAGGGCAGGTCGTTGCCGGCCGCCGTCTCGCCGTCGGCGAAGGTGTAGTTGGCGACCACCCCGAAGCCGCTTTCTCCGAACGGCTGCTGGTAGCTAAGGTTCAAGCCACTGATCTCGCCCGATCCTGCGTTGCGCGGGCGCAGGATGCTGTAGTCGCAAAAGCCGTCCATCGTGCACGCACCGGTTGAAACGAGATTGAGGAACGCCGTCGGATCGGCGTCGTCGCTGATCGAGTTGAACAGGCGCTCGGTGGCCGCGTCGCTTTCGATGAAATTATCGATATCCTTATAGAACACGGATGCGGCCAGCACCGACTCGGCCGCGAAGTACCACTCGGCCGAGACGTTGTAGTTCGTCGATTCGTACGGCCCCAGATCCGCGTTGCCGCCGCTGCCGGTGAGCGTCGTGTCGTTCAGGAAGGTATTGGGCGCCATCTGGTTGTACGGCGCCCAGGCCACGACCTGGGCAGCGGCGAAACGCAGCACGACATCGTCGGTTGCGTCGAACGCCAGGTTGAGCGCCGGCAGGAGGTAATCGTCATCGTTCGTCTGCGTCACCCGCCAGTCGGGGTTCGCCGGCAGCACGGGCGTGGCGCTGCCGAGATTGAAGGCCGTGCTTTCGATCTCGGCGTGCACGAAGCGGAGGCCGAAGTTGCCGCGCAGGCGCTCGTCGCCGCCGAAATTCAACTGCGCATAAGCAGACGTATTCGCCTGGTCGATCGAGTAGGTATTGTTGAGGAAACTGGCCGCGTCGGGGTTGGCGAAGTTGGGCGGAGCGCCGGTGACCCAGGCGAGCACGTTTTCCCGGCCCACGTACAGGTGCTGACCATGGTCCGGAGCGAAGCCGCCGATGTCGGTCAGGCCGATCGTGCCGGTCTGCGCCAGGTCGCCCACGGGGGGGATGCCCCAGACGTTCAGCGAGAAATCCTCCTGGTGCTCATGGCGGCGCAGTCCCACCAGCAGCTCGTCGAACAGGCCGTCGAATTGCTTGCTGAAATCGACCTGCGCGTAGGTGTCCTCGGCCTCGGTCGAAAAGATGCCATGGTTGCCGAAGAACCCTTCCGCTCGCCAGTTGGCCGGGTCGCGCGCGGCTTCCGGATCGTCGAAGGTGATGCCGCTATCGATGTCCCAGCTGAATCCGCCGGTGAAAGCCGGCTCGATGAACCACTGCTTGAGGTCATTGTCGGCCTTGCTTCGGCCGACCTGGCCGGAGACGCC
>DATABW010000124.1:0-9494 GCA_036259375.1 Woeseiaceae bacterium | reverse complement strand
GACGCCGCTTCTTCCTGAACGTGGCTAAGGATTTCGATCTCTAGGCGGTCACAGGATGTGGCAGTAGTATTTAAGGGACGAGGCGATGATGTAGTCTCCAAATGAGAAGTTCGCTCCAAAAATATCAGCAGAGTGCCGGCTACATCATCCGCGGCGGCATGCTCGGTATGCTGATGGGGTTCGTCCTCGCGGGCTGTTCGCCGCGCGAACCCGAAAGCGAAGGCACGGAGCCGCGGGTAAGCCTCGTTACCACGGATCAGTACCTCGGTTCGTTGCGCTACATTTTCGGGCCCGGCATCGAACTGCAGGTCGAATTCCCGCCGTTTGAGCGCAGGGACGGATTGCTCGCCAACAGTGCGGCAGTCGCGGGTATCAGCACCGCACAACTCGAGCAGTTCCAGGGCGCGGCCGCCAGCGTGGCCAGCCAGGTGGTGGACCCCGAGCACCGGCATTTCCTGATTCCCTGCAAGCCGGCGGCGGAAGACTCGGCGGATGATGCTTGCGCGGCCGAGTTTCTGTCCAAGACCGGGCGCCTGTTGTACCGGCGTCCGCTGAGCGACAGCGAGCTCACGATATTCGTCGAAAGCGCCGCGTCGGCGGCCGACCGACTGGGGAACTTCTACGCCGGTCTCGAGGTTGCGCTGGAAGCAATGTTGCTCAGTCCGGAGGTGCTGTTCGTCGTGGAACGCGCCGAGCCGGATCCCGGGAACCCGGGACAACTGCGCCTCGATGCCTACTCCCTCGCGTCGCGGCTCAGCTACTTCCTGTGGAATGCCGCTCCGGATGCCAAGCTGCTGGACGCCTCCGCAAGCGGCGAGTTGCAGACCGAAGACGGCCGGGCCCGCGCCGTCGACAGGATGCTGGCGAGCCCGCGGCTCGCTGATGGCATGCGCGCGTTCTTCGACGACATGTTCCGTTTCAATGAGTTCAGGTCCGTCTCGAAAGACCCGGCAATCTACCCGCAGTTCCAGAACGCGACGGCGGTGGCGGCACGGGAGCAGACGCTGCGCACCGTCATCAATCACTTGCTCGTCAAGAAGGAAGATTATCGCGATCTGTTCACGACGCGGTCCACGTTCATGACGCCCGCCCTCGCAATTCTGGACGAGATCCCGACGCCGCCCGGCTGGGTGCCGTACACGTTCCCGCCCGACAGCCCGCGCGCCGGTTTGTTGACGCAGGTCAGCTTCCTCTCACTGCATGCGCATCCGGGGCGTAGCTCGCCGACGCTGCGGGGCGCGGCGTTGCGCGAGACACTGTTATGCCAGGTGGTGCCGAAGCCGCCGCCGAACGTCGACTTCTCGGGCGTGAATAACCCCGATTCGCACTACCCCACGCAGCGCGACCGGGTAATGGCGCACGTGGAGAATCCTTCCTGCGCCGGTTGCCACAAGATTATGGACCCGATCGGGTTGGCGCTGGAGAACTTCGACGGTGCGGGCAAATTCCGGTTGAGAGAGAACGGGGCATTGATCGACGCGAGCGGCAGTCTCGACGGCGTGGAATTCGAAGACGCCCTCGGCCTGGCGCAGGCCCTGAAGGACAACCCGGCTTTGCCGGAATGTCTCGTACAGCGCCTCTTCAGCTACAGCGTAGGCGGACCGGCAGACGTCAACCGCCAGGACGGTGCCTTCCTGGATTACGTGAACGAACAGTTTGCGGCGGAAGGATACCGGCTGCACGATTTGCTGCGGACGATCGCGCTCAGCGATGCTTTCGTACGGATCCAGGAGCCCCGGGAATCGGCTCCGACCGACCACGCGGCGGGTAGCGAAGAGCGGCAGGTCACGCTTCCGCCGAACGCCCTGGCGAAAGAGATCGGGTTGGGAGGCTGAGGCGGTAGTGCAGCAAGAAGCAGTCGAGGACAGGATATTATGGAGAGATTGAACAGGCGCCGGGTGCTGAAGGGCATGCTGAGCGGTGGCGCCGTGACGGTTGCCCTTCCGTTTCTCGACTGCTTCCTGAACGACAGCGGAACCGCCCTCGCTTCAGGGGCTCCCATGCCCGTGCGATTCGGTACCTGGGGTTACGGACTGGGCGGAACCTGGAGCGTGTTCGTGCCGAAGAAGGTCGGCCCCGACTACGACTTGCCCCCGGAGATTGCGTCGTGGGCAAGGGTGCGTGAGCACGTCAACCTGTTCACGAACGCGAAAGGCTACCTGGATGGAACGTCGAACCGATGCCATTTCTCGGGTTGGGTGATCGCGAGATGCGGCATTGCGCCGTCCGATGGCGTGCCCGGCGAAACCATCGATGTCACTTTGGCCAAACGGATCGGGATGGCCACCCGGTACAACTCGCTTACGGCGACTGCATCCGGCGACGTCACCACTACTTACAGCTACATAAGCTCCGACACACCCAACCCCGCGGAATGGTCACCGCTGAAATTCTACACGCGCCTGTTCGGACCGGAATTCCAGGATCCAAATGCATCGGCATTCACCCCCGAACCGAGGATCATGGTTCGCAAGAGCGTGCTGTCCGGCATCATGGAGCAGACCCGCGCATTGATGAAGACCGTCGGCGCCGCGGACCGGGCTCGTATCGACCAATACTTTACCGGACTGCGCCAGCTCGAGAGGCAGTTCGAGCACCGTCTCACGAAACCGGAGCCGATTGCGGGCTGTCAGCCTCACGACCAGCCGCCTGAAGAACCGCCGATGAACAATGAAGTAGAGTCCGTGCGGCTGCGTCATCGCATGATGACCGACCTGCTGGTCATGGCACTGGCCTGCGACCAGACGCGTGTCTTCAACATGGCGTACTCGGCGGCCTTCTCCGGGCTCATCAGGCCGGGTTATCCGAAGCCGCACCACACCTGCACGCACGAGGAGCCGGTAGACAACGAGTTGGGCTACCAGCCGAACGCCTCCTGGTTCACGCAGCGCTCCATGGAGGCCTGGGCCGACTTCGTCGAGGCGTTTACCAAGGTCCGGGAAGGTGACGGAACGCTGCTGGATAATGTTCTGATCTATGGCACTACCGACGTCGGCTATGCCCGGACTCATACGTTGGACGGCATGCCGGTATTCACCGCCGGGCGGGCGGGTGGCAAAGTCAAAACCGGCTTGCACATCGATTTGCAGAGACGTTCGCCCACGGCGGTCGGGTATACGGCATTGCAGGTCATGGGCGCGGAGCTGCCATCGTGGGGCACCTTGAACAACAAGTCTTCCGAGGTGATCCACGAAATGCTCGTGTGAACGGGCGACCTTACAGCGGGAGGAATTTTCTCAAGTCAACTGAACAGGCGTGTCTATGCGGCGACTGCTGAACATGGTGTGGATTCCGGCGACGATCCTGGTCATTACCGGCGGGCCCGCCGAAACCCAGGTGGACGCTACAGCCGCTGACGCTCCGACCACAGGCGCCGACGGCGAATTCCTGAATTACTGGCAGCCGCCCGGTAGTCCCGCACAGGAAGCCTACCTCGACGAACCGCTGCCGCCCGGATTCCAGGTAATTATTTCGCCATTGGAAGGCCCCGTGTTCGCGGATGCGCGCGGGCGAACCCTGTACACGTGGCCGCTGGTCTCGCAACGTAATGGAGCGGCGGGCGATCGCATGGGTAAACCTTCCAGTTGTACGGACGAGGTCCTGCGATTTTCGGCCGGTCTCATGAGCCCGTACCCCGCAGGGCTGCTGCTGCCGGATCTCGATCAGCGCAAGAGCTGCGCCAGCGTGTGGCCGCCCGTTCGCGCGCCGGAGAATGCCGAACCGGTGGGCAAGTGGTCGACGATCGAACGGGATGACGGCTCTGAGCAGTGGGCGTACGACGGGTATCCGGTTTACACGTCGATTCTGGATCGGCAACCGGGGGACGTTTTTGGCGGCACCAAGATGGGCACCAGCCGCGATGCGGGCGTGCCACGCGACCCGGTGGGGCCCAGGCCGGCCGTGCCGCCGGCATTCGACGTAGTTCAGTCCTCGACCGGACGGTTGGTCGTCAACATGTACGGGCACTCGGCTTACACCTGGGAGGGTGATGAGCCGAACAAGTCGAACTGCCATGAAGAATGCCTGACAGACTGGACTCCCGTGCCGGCACCGGAAAACGTGACGGAGCTGGCAGGGTGGACCACGTTCGAGCGTGCGCCTGGTGTCAAGCAGTGGGCCTTCCGCGGCAAACCGCTCTATACCTACAACTACGACCGCGACGCCCGCAGCTTCGCGGGTGCCGATGTGCCGGGTTGGCACAATGTGTACACGCAGCGTGCGCTGCCCCCGCCCGAGGAGTTCACCGTTCAGGACGCCGACTTCGGCGGACAGGTGTTGGCGGATTCGCGCGGCAGAACCATCTATCTGTACAACTGTATCGAAGACACCTTTGCTCAACTGGGTTGCGACCATACCGGCACAACCCAGGCGTATCGCTTGGCGATATGCGGCAATGGGGATCCGGAGCTGTGCCGCGAGACCTTCCCTTATGTCATGGCGCCGGCCGGTGCCAGCAGCGTCAGCCCGCTGTGGAGCGTTATGTCGATCGACCCGAACACCGGCCGTAGTGCCGCCCCGGGGCAAACGGAGGCATTGCATGTCTGGGCGTATCGGAGACGGCCGGTATACACCTACGCCGGCGACGCGGATCCCGGGACGACCAATGGTGAAGGAATCGGTGAATTTTCCGGCCTGCGCAACGGCTACCAGGCCTTCGTTCTGCGAGACATCTTCCAGGAGAACGAGTTCCGAAGGCCATGATTCGCAGCAACCCGCCGCTAGCCCGTTATGAGGTGACGTATGAGACATGAACGAACAGGCATCATGAAGTCGCTGCAGTGGTCGCTTCCCGCTACGCTGGCGCTGTTCGTGGCAGGCGTGGCAATAGCCGAAGCACCCGCGGACAGTGGTGCCGGTGACGTCCTGAAAGCACCCAGGGACGGCCGCATCGGCTACGTCCTGACCGAAAGACGCTGGGCCGTCTACAGTGAGGATGACCTCGACAAGACGTGCCCGAACGGTTTCAACAGCGGACCGCGCGACCAGTTCGACCGCTTGTTCCCCATGGACAACGGCCAGCAGTACACCGAGCTCGAGACGCGGCTCATGCGCGAGGGGCGGCAGGCGCATCCGTCGACTTCCGAAGACCCGTTTCCGTTTTATGAAGCTCAAGGACACATATCGTACGGCTTGAACCTCGATGGCGAGATCGGTCCCGACGATCTGCAAAGCCCGACGGGGGAAAAAGGGATCGACAACCAGGTATACCGTGCGGTCGGCTGCATCGACGGCTACCGCTACAAAGGGGCGGTCTGGCAGTTCGACACCGACGACATGCTGGCGAACCTGTCCAACCGCTTCGTGATCGAGCTGACGGGGGTGGACGATTTCCGTAACGATGACGACGTAACCGTGACTACCTATCGCGGTCTCGACGGGCTGCACAGGGATGCGACGGGCGCTTTGTCCGCCGGCGGAATACAACGAATCGACCTTCGTTGGGGGCAGCCGTTCATCTATCGTCTCCAAGGCAGGATTGTCGACGGGGTTCTGACCACCGAGCCTGTCGATGATTTCAAGTTGCTCTGGTCGATGGGAAACAAGATGGGAGGGCACCAGCTCTTCCAGGGCTTCCGAATGCAAATCGAGTTGAGCCCTGGGTCCGCGGAAGGGCTGTTCGCGGGGTATGTCGACATCGACCGGTGGGATCATAACCTCAACACCAACTGGACCACGCACTTCCAGGCTTACGGTCACGTCTCACAACCCTCTTTGTATCGCGCGATGTCTCGGCTGGCGGATGGATATCCCGACCCGGTCACGGGGAAGAACACAGCAGTTTCGTCGGCCGTGGAGGTGTCGTTTGTCCAGGTTCACGTCCTGCATCCCCCGGAGGACGCCAGGGTAGCGCGTACCGAGTGAGGCCCGTTCATGAAATTCAATTGAGAAAAAGACGACGATCACGCTCGCGGCCGAGGTACGTGCGTAGGCTCGCAAGATGATCCAACGCAGAATTCTCATAGTCGGCGGCGGATCGTCCGGCTGGATTGCCTCAGCGTATCTCGACGCAGCACTGAATCGAAGCGGCAACAGGCGTGCGGAGATCACCGTGCTCGAATCTCCGAATGTGCCGCGCATCGGCGTCGGTGAAGCGACGATCCCGAGCATCAACCACATTCTTGCCGTGATCGGCATCGAGCAGCATGAATTCATGCGCCGGGTCGACGGTACATTCAAGCAGGGCATCAAGTTCGTAAACTGGCTCGATGGCTCAGGTGAGCACTACTATCATGCCTTCGGCCGCCACCGGCCGGGTCCGATTGATATGTCGAGCCTCAATTGGCTGATGAGCGATCGTTCCGTGCCGTTTTCCGAAACCGTGTCCGCTCAGCCCGCGATCTGTGAATTGACACTTGCGCCGCAGATGCTTGGGCAATGGAATTTCGGCCGGCGCCTGACCCACGCCTACCACATGAATGCGCTGAAGTTCGCCGACTATCTGTGCGAGTTGGCCACGTCGCGAGGCGTCAAGCATCACCTCGACGACATGGTCGACGTGGACGTGGCGGAGAGCGGCGACATCGCGGCGGTCCGTACCAGGGGCGGGGAACGGCTCGAGGCCGATCTCTTCGTCGACTGCACCGGGTTCGCGGCGCTTTTGATCGAAAAGGCTCTCGGTGTGCAATGGGTCGATTGCTCTCAATGGCTGCTATGTGACCGGGCGGTCACGATGCAGGTCCCGTATGAGCGTTGGTACCCGGGTTACGTTCGTCCTTATACGACGGCGACGGCCTTGTCAGCGGGCTGGGTGTGGGAGATTCCGTTGCAGGACAAGCGTTCGCTCGGCTACGTGCACTCGAGCAGCTTTGTCGGCGAGGATGAAGCGCAGCAAGAGATTCGCTCGTTCGAGGGCAGCCATGCGCAGGATCTGGATGCGAGGTTCCTCCACTTCAAGGTCGGCCACAGGGCCAAAGCCTGGGTGAGGAACTGCGTTGCCATCGGCTTGTCGGGTAGCTTTATCGAGCCGCTGGAGTCTACGGGACTGTATCTCAGCGATCTTGCGTCCGTGATGCTCGCGGAGCATTTCCCATTGGATGGGGAGATGGCGCCGCTGGCTCTGCGTTTTAACAGGGTCATGGCGAACCGCTTTTACGAGATCCTCGATTTCATCAACCTGCATTACTGCTTGACCCGGCGCCGCGACACGCCGTTCTGGCGCGAGGTGCGGTGCAGTAAGCGCATCCATCCCAGGCTACAGGCGAAGCTGGATTTCTGGCGCTCGAAACCGCCCTCGCCGGCGGATTTCGAGGACCAGTTCTTCCCGGGCCGGTTTGAATCGCCTTTGCCGTCCGGTGGCCTGCCCGGGGATCACCGGCCGCCGATCGACACCGCCGGTGTGTTTACCTTGTCCAGCTATGAAGCGGTTCTGTATGGCATGGATTTTTTGCGGGATGAATGCGATCGATGGTTCGGCAACGACCGGCCTCCGACGGTGGTGCCGGAGGCGATCGCGGCCAGGGTATATGCGGCGCCAACCAAATTGCCGCCGCACGACGTGTGGCTACAGCGTGTCCTGGGAATGTGCGAACCCCCTAGTGGGTGAGGCCAGCGCAGTTGCAGCCCTCGCACGAGTTGCGGTCCGCCTCCGGAGATCAGACCGTGTAATCTGCGGGCATGGCCGCGATTACGATCTTCGGCGGCACCGGCTTCCTCGGCAGCGAAATCGTACGGGCGGTTTGCGCAGAGGGATTCGAGGCGCGTATTGCAACCCGGCACCCGCCGCGGGAACGTCCGGGCGGCCGGGCCAGCCACGTGACCGCCGATGTTACCGACGAGGCATCGGTTCGGCGGGCAGTCGTTGGTGCGTTTGCCGTCGTCAACGCCGTCTCTCTTTACGTGGAGAAGGGCGGCCTGACGTTCCAGGCCGTGCACGTGGAAGGCGCCGCCCGCGTTGCCCGCTGCGCGCGAGACGCGGGCGCCGAGGTCCTGGTGCACATTTCAGGTCTGGGCACGGACCCCGCGTCCGCCTCCGCGTTCGTGCGCGCACGTGCCCGCGGTGAGCAGGCCGTGCGAGAGGCGTTCGGCGAGGGTGTCGCGGCGCGGCCGAGCGTCATGTTCGGCCGTGACGACAGCTTTCTCAGCGCGATCGAGGCGGCGACCCGTTCCCCGGTCGTGCCGCTCTTCGGCCGCGGCGAGACGCGGCTGCAGCCGGTTTTCGTGAAAGACGTGGCGGCTGCCGTGGCAAAAGTGATCGCCGAACCGGGTCTGCGATCGCGCACACTGGAGCTCGGCGGTGCCGAAACGCTGGCCTGGCGCGAGGTGGTGGAAGCGGTGATGGCACACCTTGGCCGGCGCCGCTGGCTGGTGCCGGTGCCATTCGCGGCGTGGAGGTCCCTGGCGGCTGCCCTCGAGAGGCTGCCGTCGCCGCCGCTCACCCGCGACCAGGTCATCCTGATGGAGCGCGACAACGTGGCGACGGGACAGGCGCCCACATTCTCCGGGCTGGGAATCCGGCCGGCCGGGCTTTCGGCCATGCTGGCCGAGTGCCTGCCCCGACACGGCAGGTGACCGGCACCGCCACCTGAAATTTCAACAGCACAGGGAACTGCAATGAAAACCCTATTCGACCTGCCTCCGGTGACGGCACCAGTCAAGGACAGTGATGCTCGCTTCCCCGTGCATCGCATTTATTGCGTCGGCCAGAACTATGCCGCCCATGCCAGGGAGATGGGCTCGGATCCGGACCGCGAGCCGCCGTTCTTTTTCACCAAGCCGGCCGATGCGCTCGTGCCGAGCGGCGTGGTCATTCCCTACCCGCCGCGAACCGCCGACCTCCACCACGAGGTCGAGCTCGTCGTGGCGATCGGCAAGGCAGGTCGTGACGTCGCCCCCGGACAGGCCGAAGGTCACGTTTTCGGCTATGCCGTCGGCATCGACCTGACGCGCCGTGACCTGCAGCTCGCCGCGAAAAAGCAGGGGCGCCCCTGGGATGCCGCCAAGGCATTCGACCGCTCGGCCCCGATGAGCGCGATCCTGCCGGCCGACCGGCACGGGCATCCACGCCGCGGGGAGATCCGCCTCGACGTCGACGGCGAAGTGCGCCAGCAGGCGGACATTGCCGATCTGATCTGGAGCGTCCCCGAAGTCATCGCGGAGCTCTCCACCTTGTTCGAGCTGCAGGCGGGCGACCTGGTGTTCACGGGCACCCCGGCCGGCGTCGGCCCCGTGGAGCCCGGCCAGACCATGGTTGCCCGGATCGAGGGACTGGAGGAGCTGGTCACGAGCATCGGAGCAGCGCGTTAACGCAGCGTGGCCGCGCGCCGCGCTCAATCAGCGGCGAAGTCCGCGCCCTTCGGCGCGCCGTTCACGAGCTGCGTGAGCTCGTCGTGCTTGACGGGCTTGACCATGTGGCGGTCGAAGCCGGCCTCCCGGGTGCGCTGCCGGTCTTCCTGCTGGCCCCAGCCGGTCAGGGCAATCAGCATCAAGAGCCCGTCCTCGGGCCGCTCTCGCAGGCGTCGGGCGACCTCATAGCCGTCCATGCCCGGCAGGCCGAT
>DATABW010000123.1:0-10285 GCA_036259375.1 Woeseiaceae bacterium | reverse complement strand
GAAAAATCCGCGGCCGGAGACATCCAGGTCGAGTACTGCAATGGCAGGCGTTCGGCGCGCGTGCCCGCGTTCGCCAGCGCCGTGGCATTGCTGCCGGAGGTGACGAAACGGTTATTGACCAGTTCCTGCGTCGCCCGGGCTAGTTCGTCGATGATCCTGTAGCGCATCCCGGCAACGGGCACTACGCGGCTCAGGGACCTGAATACATGCGGCAGCACGGTGCTCTCGCCCCAGTCCTTGAGCTTCCACGGGATCTTGTGCGGCGACGTCGCATCTTCGCTGTAGCGGCGCAGGTCCAGGTAGACGCGATCCCGGAACGGCATCAGGTAGAATTTGACGCCAATGCTCGTCCGGCAGAGCTTGTCGGCGGCGGCCGCGAATTGCCCGATGGTGCAGCGGCGGTGAGAGACGGCGAATGGGGAGATCGGGCGGACCTTCAGCGTTACCTCGTACAGGGTGCCGAGCATGCCGTACGACAGGCGGAACGCGTTCAGCAGGTTGTGCTTGTCGCGGGAGACCTCCAGCAGCCGTCCTGTGGGCGTGACGATCTTCATCGACAGGGCCTGCGCCGCAAACAGCCCGCCGTCTTTCGCGATCGCCGGCCCGATGCAGGCACCTGCGACGGCGCCGCCGACCGTCCGGTTGATCAGGTCATGACTGCCCGCCAGTTCGAGTCCGTGATGCGAAAGGGCGCTTGCGAGAGCGCCGAGGCGCACACCCGGCTGGACCACGCAGGTGTCGTCGTACGCATCGATGTTCAGTATTTCGTCGAAACCGGTCATGTCGATGACCGTCCCTGCGGTCGCGGCGGTGCAGTCGGTGGACGAGCTACCGGCGCCCATCGGCCGGAACGGCGGCTGGTAACGCGAACCCGGAGTCAGGCACTCGCGGAGTTCTTTCAGCGTCCTGGGGCGGATTACCGGCGGTGGATTTGCCGCACGCCGGCCGAACCTGCCGGTATCACGAAGTCGAACTGCTTTGGCTGCCATCCTGACGCTCCCTTGCCGGTATCGACGAATCGATGCGCTCGGGGGCACGAGCAAGCGGGTGCCGGAAAGGCTATGAGCAGTTCTGCAGGCGGGATTGCGGGCCGTTGGACGGCCGCTCGAGAACGGTGAGTCGCATCGGCAACCCCGCTGTCATAGGATCTTTCCCTTAGACCGGTGGCTTTGCGGCCCTTTCTTTCGAAAGGTGTGCCCTTGTCGAACGCTCCTTGATCGTTGCACAACGTCAGCTTGCGGTCAACGCAGCGAAACCGAAGCGTCTGGATATTGTCAAATCGCGAGGCCGTCACGCAGCTGCGTACGTCCGCCGTCTCGCCAACAAGAGGAAAAACACGTGACCCCATTCATCTCCCGATCGCTGCTCTCCATGCTCGCTCTTTGTATGCTCGTGCCTGTCGCCTCGGCGCAAACGCTGGTGAACCAGGCGCGAAGCATTTCGGTCACCGGGCAGGGTGAAGCGTCCGGCAAGCCCGACCTGGCGGAGATCGATGCCGGCGTGCAGACGTTTGCAAATACCGTCATAGACGCAAGCCGGCAAAACCAGGCCGTGCTCGAGCGGATCCTCGACGCTTTGCAAGAGCAGGATATCGCCAGTGAGGACATCCAGACCTCCAACTACAGCATCTGGGCGGAGCAGGATTACAGCCGCAACGGGGAGCCGGGCAAGGAACGCATTACGGGCTTTCGTGTTTCGAACATCGTGCACATCAAGGTGCGCGATATTTCCAAGGTTGGCGAAGTGCTCGCGGCCGTGACCGACGCGGGCGCTAACTCCGTCAACGGGATCCGATTCACGGTGAAGGACACGGATCAACTGGAAAAGCGGGCGCGCGAAGCCGCGATGGCGGACGCGCGCGCCAGGGCCGAATCGCTCGCCAGTCTCGCCGGGGTCGGCCTGGGCGAGGTGATCTCCCTCTCGATGTCGAGTGCGCCGGATCATCCGCGGCCGTATGCCGCGAGCCGCGTCATGGAAATGGCCGACGCCGGAGCTCCGGTGCCGGGCATTGCGCCCGGCCAGCAAAGCGTCACGGTAACGATCCACGCGAGCTTCGCTATCCGGTAGGAACTGCGGCGGACCGGAACCGCTGGCAGGAAACTTGCACTTGAGTGGCGATCCCCGTCGCATCGTGCATAACCGCTCGGGACTGTGGGGCGGCGGAGCCGCGACCCAGGGGCGCCGGGCTCTTGCTTTCCCTTGTAACATTTACAGCATGCCCCACCCATTCCTGCATTTCCTGCCGCTGCAAGCGGCTGACCGGACACCGCGCCTCCACGGTTTACTCCTGGTGCTGCTGCTTTTCGGCGGCATCGGTCCCGCGTGGGGCGATCAGCTCGAGTACTCGATATCGGGAATCGAGGAAGAGCTGTTGTCCAACGTGCAGAGCCATGTCGAGGCATTCAGCCTGACCGGCACCGGCCGTATCACGCCGGGCGAATTCGAGGAGACGATCGACCGGGCGGCACAGCGAGCTCGCGATGCGCTGAAACCCTTCGGCTATTACCACCCGAACATCACCACTGACCTCGTGCAGCGCGGGCCGGAAAGCTGGCGTCTCCAGATCCGCATCGAACCCGGCCCGCCGGTGCGCGTGAACACGGCAAAGATCGAGGTCCGTGGCCCCGGCAACGAGCTCGGGCTGCTCAAGGAATGGAAGGCGGAGTGGCCGCTGAAGCCGGGAACGGTGCTCGACCAGGAAGCATGGAAGCAGCAAAAGCAGGCGGCGCTCGATGCCGCCAACTCGCACGGCTACCTGAGCGCAAAATTCGTCGAAGAGGCGATCCGGATCGATCTGATCCGGAACCAGGCGAACCTGGAACTGGTGCTCGAGACCGGCAAACAGGCCTACTTCGGCGACGTGGTTTTCGAGCAGGATGTCGTCGACCCGCAAGTCGTCGCGGACATACCGCGCTTCGAACCGGGTACGCCGTACCGTTCTGACCTGGTGAACAAGCTACGGGTCGACCTCTGGCAAACGGGTTACTTCACGGACATCGAAGTTATCGAGCAGAAGAAACTCGATCGGTCGCCGCCGACGGTCGATATTGTCGCCAGGGCGTCGTCCGATACGCGGGACACCTACCAGGGCACGATCGGCTTCGGAACCGACACCGGAATTCGCACGCAGCTCTTCTGGAGCCGCCATCCTCTATCGGCCAACGGCGACCGCCTGGACGTCGGCATCGGCTACCAGGCCATCGACGACGAATTTTCCCTGCGGTCGGACTACCGGATCCCGCGGCGTGGCGAGGGTCGCCAGTTCTGGGTGTCGACGCTGACCCTGCAACGTGACAAGCAGGACCTGGAGGTAAAGCGCCGGGAGGAAGATGAGAACTTCCTTACGCTCGCGCCCGGCGAAGTCGAAGACCTCTTTCTCCGCTTCGGGAAGCTGCAAGTCCGCAACCGGGAACTGGGACAGGACCAGGTATTCGAGACGTGGTTCGTGCAATACCTGCGGGAAGCATACGACTACGATCCGGGTCCGGATGCGGACGCGGACATTCTCACGCTCGTCCGCGATCCCCGGAACTCCACGCTGTTTCGCGACATCATCAGAACGCTGGCCGTCGGGGTCGAATGGGACTGGCCGTCTATCCGCGGCAGCGGCTTCACGACCGACGGCCATCACGAGCGGGCCTGGATATTCACGTCGAACGAGGTATGGGGCTCGGATCGGGAGTTCACGCAGATCTACCTGTCCTCCCGCCGTAGTTACTTGCGCGGCGACAAATGGAAGTTCCTGCTGCGGGCCGAAGTCGGTTTCACCGACGCTGACGTCGACCAGCTCACCCTGGACGTCGACGGCGAGCCGTTTGAGCTGTCGATTACCGACCTGCCGGACCATTACCGGTTCAAGGCGGGCGGCGGAAGCAGCGTTCGAGGCTACGGCTTCGAGGAACTGAGCAACAACGATATCGGCTCGAACAACATCGTGGCGGCGAGCGCCGAGGTCGAAATGCGCGTGCTGCCCAAGTGGTCCGTGGCGGCGTTTGCCGACGTCGGCAATGCCTTCAACAACTGGAGCGATTTCGAGTTGCGCAAGGGAGTGGGCATCGGCGTTCGCTGGTATTCGGTAGCGGGCGCGATTCGTCTCGATTTCGCGCAGGCGCTGGACGTCGAAGGCAACCCCTGGCGGATTCATTTCACGATCGGCACGCCGCTCCTGTGATCGCTCGCGCTGCCATTTACGTCGCGCTGGCGCTTTTGTCACTGGTGCTCCTGGTGCTGGGCGCGGGCCTCTGGCTGCTGCAGACGGAGTCCGGCTCGGGCCGCCTCTGGGCCACATTGACGTCCGCAGTCCCGGGCCAGCTGGAGGCGGGTACCGTCGAGGGCTCGATCGCCGGAGGGTTGCGGCTGAGCCGGCTGTCCTATCGCAATCCCTCGTTCCGGGTCACCATTGCGCAAGCGCGGCTCACCCTCGACCTGGACCTGTTCCCGATTTCCCTCACTGTCGTAGAGCTGGATGCAGGGGAGGTCGTCGTGCGGCAGCTCGACCAGCCGGAGCCCGACCAGCCGGCAGACCCGTTCGCGCTCGAAAGCCTCGTGCTTCCGCTCCCGGTGCACGTGCAGGCTTTGCATATCCGCGACCTGGCAGTGCTCGGCCGAGATGGCGAGCAGTTGTTCGAGATCGCTGACGCCTCCCTCGCCGGCCGGTGGCACGAGGCCATCGTGCTGACTCGGGCGGACATCCAGTCATCGCTCGTGCAAGTCCGCGGCTCCGCCGAACTCGGGCTGCATGAGCCCTACGAAGCCGGCGCTGCGCTGGACGTCCGTTACCCGCTGAAGCTGGGCGAGCAGGTCGTGCCGCTGGCCGTTTCCGCGAAGGCAGACGGCAGTTTGGAGCGCCTGCGCCTGCACCTCGCGAGCAGCGAACCAGGCCTTGCGGTCGACGGCGCGCTGCTCGAGCTGCTCGACGAACCGGCCTGGGACCTGCGCGTCCGAAGCGACTACCTGCAATGGCCGCTGGACGCCGCGTCGCCGGCAGTGCGGCTGGCGGCAATCGATCTCGAGACGCGCGGCCGGCCGGAGGCTTACTCGGTCGCCGGAACGGGCCGCATCACGGCGATTGCCGACGAGGAGCTTGCCTTTTCGATCGACGGGAACGGTGACCTGGAAAGCCTGGAGGTGAACCGTCTTGCACTGGATGGGGAGATGCTGCGTGCGGACTCCGAAGGTGCGCTGCGCTGGTCCGGCGGTTTCGCCGTGCGGGTCGACGCCGACATCGATCGCTTCGATCCTTCGGTCCTGACCGCCGAGTGGCCGGCTGCCACTCCCGTGACGGGAAGCGCGCGGGCCGCTTTCACGCCGGGGAAGCTCGATCTGCCGGCGGTGTCTCTCCGGATCGCGGACACTGACCAGGCGGTCGATGCCGAGGGCCTCGTCGACCTGGAGCAGGGGATCGTGGACCTCGACCTCGACTGGCGTGATCTGCGCTGGCCCATAACCGGGGACAGCTGGCGGTTTCGCAGCGACTTCGGCCAGGTGACCGTCTCCGGCAAGCCGGAATCCTGGGCGCTTGAGGGGCGCATCGCTTTCGCCACCCCGGAACTGCCGCAGGGCACGTTCGAGCTCGCAGGCACCGGCAGCCGGAGCGGGACGAGGGTGAGGCTGATGGACAGCCAGGTACTCGGCGGCAACATTGCCGGACTCGTGCAGTACGACTGGGAGGACGGCGGCCGCTGGGCGGCGGAACTCGACGCGGAGAACATCGACACCGGTGGCCTGTCGCTGCAATGGCCGGGGCGGGTCAGCGCGGCTTTTACGACCAGCGGGCAACTGGAGCCTCGCCGCATCCGGGTCGACATCGAGCGGCTGACCGGGGTCCTGCGGGAGCGCTCCGTGGAGGGCAGCGGCGGCATCCGGTTTGCCGAGGGCAACCTGTCGGTGGAGCAGCTCGAGGTGTCATCGGGCGACTCGAGCCTGCGGGCGAACGGCAGCTTGCGTGCCGATGCCGGGCTGGACTTTTCGCTGGAGGTAGCGAGCCTCGGTGCCCTGTTCCGCAGCACCGCCGGCTCGCTACAGGCGAACGGCAACCTGGCGCTGCGCGATGATTTTCCCGAGTTGAGGATTGATCTCGAAGGCCGCGGCCTCGCCTGGCGGGACTACCGGCTCGACAGCATCAGGTTGGCGAATCCGCAGGTGGCGGGTGAGCCCGTGGCGCTCGCCGTCGACGGCCACGGGCTGACCGCCGCGGGCGTGTCGATCGACGAATTCTCCCTGGACCTGGCTGCAAACCGGGACCGGCAGCAGCTCGAGGCGCGCGCGGTGCTTGGCGAGAAACAGGTACAGGTTGCCCTGGAGGGGCGGCTGGAGGACTGGCGCAGGCCGCTCGCCGGCTGGACGGGCCGGCTGGAGGCACTCAGCCTGGCCGCGGCGGAGGACACACGTTTCGCGCTGGAGGAGCCCTCCCGACTGCATCTCGGCCCGGAGCTCATCGAGGTGGGCCGCACCTGCCTGCGCGGTGCTGCCGACTCAGCTGTCTGCCTGGAGGGCCGGCGCGAGGGCCCGCGCGACTTCAGCGCGTCGGCCGAGCTCGATGACCTGCCGGTCAGCCTGGTGCGACTGGCGTACGAAACGGAGCTCCTGTTCACGCAGACGCTGGACGGCACGTTTTCGGTGAGCAGCGCAGCGGGCCGGAACGTATCGGCAAACGCGCGCCTGGACATCTCGCCGGGGCAGATCCGGAATCCGGACCGTTCTCGCCTCGCGCTGCGCACGCGCGCGGGGGTGTTCAACCTGGATCTCGATGATGGGCAGGTACTCTCGGCGCAGTTGAACCTGCCGTTTTCGGATACGGCGGCCATCAATGCGAATTTCGCGCTCGTCGACGTTTCGCGCGGCAGCGACAGCGAAGTGACCGGCAACCTGAGGGTGGACCTGAACGACATCGGGGTGATCACCGGGGTGGTGCCGGTCATCAACCAGGCTGGTGGGCGGTTGGAAGTCGATATCGCGCTGGCCGGCACGCTGGCCGAGCCGGCGTTCTCGGGCGATGCATCGCTCAGCGACGGGGTAGTGCGCTATGCGCCGCTGGGGCTCAGGCTGACCGACATCGAGCTCGACGGCCGGATCGGCGAAGACAACCGCATCGACCTGCAAAGCACGTTTCGCGCCGGCGCCGGCGTCGGCAGGATCTACAGCAGCACCGACGCGCTGGGGGCAGGGGAGGGCGTCCGGCTGCGCCTGACCGGCGAGAACCTGACGGTAATGGATCTGCCGCAGGTGAACGTCGTCGCGAACACCGACCTGGAGCTCGGGATTACCCCCGATGAACTCGCCATCAATGGCGACATCCTGCTGCCGCGCGCCCGGCTCTCGCCGCGCCAGATCACCACGGGGCAGGTCAGCGAAAGCGAGGACGTGGTCATCGTTGCGAGCCGCGAGGGTGAGGCGGAGCCGGAGGCCGAGGAAGAGGCGCCGGCTTTTGCGATCACCGGACAAGTCGACCTGGCGCTCGGCAATGACGTCATCGTCGACTTCGATGCCGCGCAGACACGCCTGGCCGGCACCGCAAGCTTCGAATGGCAAGGGCCCCCGATGCCGACCGCCACGGGCGAGTACAAGGTATCCGGCCGGTTCGAAGCTTACGGCCAGATGCTGGAGATCACGGAGGGCTCCATCCGGTTCCCGAACGTCCCGGCGGACAATCCGCTGCTGCGCATTCGCGCCGAGCGACAGATCTTCGGTAATCCGCGCATCCAGAGTGCGGGTGTGCTGGTCTCGGGCACCGCGCGCGACCCCGAGCTCGAGGTTTACACGGTGCCGGCGACGAACCGGGAGCGGGCGGTGACGATGCTGATCACGGGGAGCGATTTCAATTACGAGCAGGGGGTCGGGGCCGTGGACGTAGGCACTTACATCGCGCCCGACCTCTACCTGAGCTACGGCATCGGCCTGTTCGACCGGGAAAACGTCATCAGCCTGCGATACGACATCGCCAGGGGATTCGGCATCAAGGTCACGTCCGGCAAGCGCGCCGAAGGTATCGATCTCAGCTATACGTTCGAGCGCTGACGCCGCACCGCCTCTACTGCAGGAGCACCATGCGAGCGACCAGCGGCCTATAATGGCCCATCCAGTCACGCGCCGGCCTCGAACAGCTCGCCGCGTCGCCAGATTCCAAGGGGAAAGACCATGAGCCTCACCCGTAACGCCTTGCTGATTTGCGCGCTTGCCCTGTGTCCCCGGGCATTTGCCGGCGGCATACTCGAACTCGAGATGACGGAGCATTACGAGGACCCGCCGGTCGTCTCGACCGTAGAAATTTCCACCAGCGGGAGCGCTTGCCGGATGGAAGTCGACACGCCCGGCCAGCGGGAGTCGGGCGGCATGATCTATCGCGGCGACAGCGGCGATATGATCGCGCTCGATCATTCCGGCAAGCGTTACTACGTGCTCGATGAAGCATCGATGCAGGAGATGGGCTCGCAGCTGAGCGGCGCCATGAAGCAAATGCAGGAGGCGCTGGATTCCATGCCGCCGGATCAGCGGGCCATGGCCGAGAAGATGATGAAACAGCACATGCCCGCGGGCATGCAGCAGCCGGCGCGGGCGCCTTCGAGCCTGCACGAAACCGGGCGGGAGGACACGGTCAGCGGCTTCGCCTGCGATTACTACGAAGTGAGGCGGAACGGCACGAAAGTGCGCGAACTGTGCGTCACATCCTGGGACGAGCTTCCGGGCGGCCGCGACATCGCCGAGACCATGCTGGAAATGGCCGGGTTTTATGAGCGTATGACTGAGGCGCTGTCGGAGGAAGCGGGCATCGGCGTGCTGGGCGAGCAGCAGGAGCTTTTCGCGCATCTCGAGGAGTTGGACGGTTACCCCGTGCTGACGCGGGAATTCGACCCCGGCGGTGAGGTCGCGAGCGAGTCGGTGCTCAAATCCGCGACGGTCGCGGATCTCGAGCCGTCGCTCTTCGAGCCGCCGGCCGGCTACACCAGGATGAGCACCGGTCTTTGATGACGGCGCCGCGATCCGTGAACGGGTTATCGTTGCCTTCGGATGCGATTGCCGCTGCCGAACGCGTCAGACCGCACGTTCGCCGAACGCCGCTGGATGCCTCGCCGTTCTTCAGCGAAAAAACGGGCGCGAACGTCTATTTGAAGCTCGAGAACCTGCAGCACACGGGCTCCTTCAAGCTGCGAGGCGCCTTCAACAAGCTGCTGTCGCTGACGGAGGCGGAGCGCAGGGCCGGGTGCATCGCCGCATCCAGCGGTAATCATGGCGCGGCGCTGGCCTACGCGATGTCGAAGCTCGGCGTGGACGGCACGATCTACGTGCCCGAGACCACGTCGACCGCGAAGGTCGATGCTATCCGGCGCTCAGGTGTCGAAGTCCGTTTTTTCGGCACTGACGGGTTGGACACGGAAAACCATGCCCGCGCGCAGGCAGAGGAGCAGGATCGGCTATACCTTTCCCCCTACAACGATGCCGCAGTCATCGCGGGCCAGGCGACCTGTGGCGTGGAGATCGCCGAGGAGTTGCCTGACATCGATGCCGTGTTCATCGCCGTGGGCGGCGGCGGACTGATTGCAGGCGCAGGCGGCTACCTCAAATCGATAAAGCCCGACGTAGCGGTCGTGTCCTGCCAGCCGGCCGCGTCCGCCGTCATGACACGCTCGGTCGAGGCCGGCTGCATCCTGGAGATGCCGAGCGATCCTACGCTGTCCGACGGAACAGCCGGCGGCATCGAGAAGGGCGCGATCACCTTCGATCTTTGCCGCGATACGATCGACGAGTACGTGCTCGTCTCCGAGCCGCAAATCCGTGACGCCATGCGGGCCTTCATCGACAGTCACCACATGCTGCTGGAAGGCGCCGCCGGCGTTGCGCTGGCTGGCCTGCTGGTTGCCGGCGATCGCTACGCCGGCCGGAACGTGGCCGTCGTCGTCTGTGGCGGCAACATCAGCCGCGAAACGCTACGAACCGTGATCTAGGACCCATGAAGAAGATAGCAGCCACTCTCTTGACGGTACTTTGCGCCGGGCCCGTGTCTGCCGCCGACACCGCTTTCCTGAACGTAAACGTGCTCCCGATGACCTCGGATCGCGTGCTTCGCGAGCAGACCGTCATCGTCAGTGACGGCAGGATTGCCCGTATCGGCCGCGTGGACGAGACGCCGGTGCCCACGGGCGCGGAAGTCATCGACGGCACGGATCGCTACCTGATGCCGGGGCTCGCGGAGATGCACGCGCACGTGCCGGCGTCGCCGTCCGAGGAACTGGACCGCACGCTTGCGCTGTACCTTGCCAACGGCATCACGACGATCCGCGGCATGCTG
>DATABW010000122.1:0-3339 GCA_036259375.1 Woeseiaceae bacterium | reverse complement strand
GGCGAAAATGAAGAATGCGGCGCTGGGCCGCGGGTACCTGCCGACCTGGCCAGCCGGGTTCAGCCTGCTGAAGATCCCGATTGATCATTGCCTAGTCTCCGACGCACTGCATGTCGCCAGCTTTGACACCGGCGGCGATTTCGGCTCGGACCACTTGCCGATCGTCATCGACCTGTCGGTGGGAGTGGATCCCGACTTGTAACGTGTCATTGCACGGCGACCGTGCCATGTCGGTGTAGCCCCTAAAGGGCTCCTACAGGGCGGCGGCGCGACTGGTGCGGGCGGCACCGTTCTCCGCGAGTTCCTGGCGGAAGTCACCTATGCTCTGGCTTTCGATGTGGATCCGGTACCACGCTTCCAGGCTGGCCAGCAGCCACAGGCGATTGCCGTGGTCACGGGCGTCGGAGAGATGCTCCGCCAACAGCGCTTCAATGGGTTTCGCGGCGAGATATCCTTCCGCGACGAGCCTTGAGTGCGGCAGCATCGAGCGAAATACCCGCTTGTACTCGTCTTTGAGGAGGTACGGTAACGCGCTCGAGAATCCCTGCTTCGGTTTCCTCATTGTTTCCGGCGGCAGGTAACGCGCGGCCAGCTTGCGCTGAAGATAGCGCAGTGAGAGTCCCCGGATCTTGTGCTTCGACGGCAGGCGCGCACAGAACTCCGCCAGCCGGTGATCCATGAACGGGCTCCGGACCTCCAGCCCGCAGGCCATGCTCATCCGGTCCGAGATCATGACCGGGTGATCCGGCAGGCGCGAGCGCACGTCGGTGTAAATCATGCGATCCACCGGCGCGTCTGCCGGTGCGGCGTCGTAGTACCCGATGACGTCGTCTTCCGCGTCCGCGCCGCGCAAGAGATCGAACATCCGGACAGTGTAGAGCTCGCGCCGCAATTCGGGCGTGAACTGGAAATAGCTCAGCGAGCGGGCGTAGCGCCTCCCTCCCTCGAGATACGATAGCTCGTGCAGCCACTTGAGCTGATGGCTGCCCGCCTTGTACCAGCCCCCGTCCGGCATTGCAGAGAGGAGCGGCCCCGCGATCCGGCGACGCAGCGACTCCGGCACCCGGGCGTACCAGCCGGCGTACACGTTGCCATAGTAGCGGTCGTATCCGCCGAACAGCTCGTCTCCGCCGTCGCCGCCGAGCACCACCTTGACCGACTCGCGGGCCAGCCTGGAGAGGGCCCACGTGCAGACGGACAGCGGATCGGAAGGCTCGTCGAGATGGTAGGCGACCTCCCCCAGGTTCTGGGCGACCGACGGCACGGCTGTGCGCTCGTGATGGTCGGTCCGGTAGAGATCGGCGATACGCTTCGCATCCGCCGCTTCGTTGAATCTGGGGTGCGGGATGCCCAGCGTGAACGTCGGCAGGTCACGGATGCCGAGATCGCGGCAGAGCATCGCCACGATCATCGAAGAATCGAGGCCGCCGCTCAGAAAAGCGCCGACCGGGACGTCGCTCACCATGTGGTAGCGCAGTATGTCGACCAGGATGGCGTGCAATTCCTCGAGCAGCTCCGGCTCGCCGGCCGTCGTTTTCGTCGAGAAGTCCAGGTCCCAGTAGCGCCGGATCTCCGGTTCTTCGCCCGGCCGGTATGTCAGGTAATGGGCCGGCGGCAGCTTCTGGATCCCCTGGAACATCGTCTTTGGCGGACAGACGATGCGCAGCGCGAGGTATTGGTCGAGCGCCTGCGGCGAAACCTTGCGCAATCCGTCGTCCACCGCAGTCAGTGCCTTGATCTCGGAGGCAAACATCAGGCTGCCGCGTCGGTGCGTATAGAAGAACGGCTTCTGGCCCAGGTGATCGCGGGCGGCAAACAGGCGTTTCTCCCGGCTGTCCCAGATGGCGAACGCGAACATGCCCCGAAGATGCTGCAGGCACCCCGTGCCGTAGTCCTCGTACAGGTGCAGGATCACCTCGGTGTCGCTCGCCGTTTTGAAACGGTGTCCGCGCGCTTCCAGTTGCGCCCTCAATTCTTTCCAGTTGTAGATCTCGCCGTTGCAGACGACGTGGCAATCGCCGCGTTCGTTGGAGATGGGTTGACGGCCGCCCGCGAGGTCGATGATCGACAGCCGCCGCTGCCCGAGCGTGCCAATCCCGTCCTGCAGGGTGCCGACGTCGTCGGGGCCCCGGTGGGCGAGCGCGGCAAGCATACGGTCCACCACCTGGCCGGCAGCGCGACTCTGCGATCCCACGGCTGCGATGATGCCTGCGATGCCGCACATATTCCTATCCCTTTATTATCGGGAGACCGCAGGATCGGACCGCGATCACCCGCTGTTCTATAATCGGCTTCCGCCAAACCGAATGAAGCGTTTCTTACATAATGCTGAAAACCCGTTTCGCTCCGAGTCCGACCGGAGTTCTCCACATCGGAAGTGTGCGTACCGCGCTGTTCTGCTGGCTGTATGCGCGTCGCCATGACGGTATTTTCGTGCTGCGCATCGAGGATACGGATCGGGAACGCAGTACGAAGGAAAATGTAGACGCCATTCTCGACGGTTTGTGTTGGTTAGGATTGAAAGCCGACGAAGGTCCATACTACCAGACGCAGCGTTTTCACCGATACCGGGAGATCGTCGAGCAGTGGCTCGCAGCCGGCAAGGCCTATCACTGCTACTGCACCAAAGAGGAACTGGAAAGCCTTCGCGCGCGGCAGATGGAGGCGGGCGAAAAAGCGCGCTACAACGGCTGCTGCCGCAACCGCACGGAGCCTCGCGACGGCATCGAGCCGGTGGTGCGCTTTCGCAATCCGGCGGACGGCGAGGTGATCGTCGAGGACCGGGTGCGCGGCCGCGTGGTGTTCCGGAACGAGGAACTCGATGACCTTGTCATCGCGCGCTCCGATGGAAGCCCGACCTACAACTTCACCGTCATCGTGGACGATGCCGACATGGGTATCACGCATGTGATTCGCGGTGACGACCACCTCAACAACACGCCCAGACAGATGAACATGCTGGCGGCGCTGGGTATGGAACCGCCGGCCTATGCGCACCTGCCGATGATCCACGGCCCGGACGGTGCGAAACTTTCCAAGCGGCACGGCGCGGTCGACGTTCGCGAATATCGCGAGCAGGGCTACCTGCCGGAGGCACTGCTCAATTACCTCGTTCGCCTCGGGTGGTCTCATGGCGACCAGGAGATCTTTTCCGTGGAGGAAATGATCCGGCTCTTCGATATCGCCGACGTCAACGCATCGGCGGCGGCCTTCAGCCCGGAAAAGCTGCGCTGGCTCAACCAGCAGCACATCATTGCCATGCCGGCCGCTGAGCTGGGGCAACGCCTCCTGCCGTTCCTGCGCCGTGCGGGCCTCGACCCGGCCGCCGGGCCAGAACCG
>DATABW010000121.1:0-5016 GCA_036259375.1 Woeseiaceae bacterium | reverse complement strand
CCCCCGCGCAGGTAGCACTGGTAGACCAGCTCTTCCTTGTTCTTGACATAATAATAGAGCGCTGCGTCCGTCAGGCCGAGGTGGTCGGCGACGTCCTTGAGGGAGGTGCCGCTGTAGCCCTTGTGATTGAAGCAGGCAGCGGCGGCCTTGAGCACCCGGTGCCGTTGCAGTTCGAAGCGCGATTCCTCGGCGGTCGTGGCCATCCGGCTAGCTTTTCTCGGAGTCGTTTACCGGGTAGCGGCGGGCCGGCTACCGCATGATCTTGCGTTCAGGACGCAGCTGAATTATTTTAATCTGGATTAAAATTTTTGCAATGGGCTTGATGACATGAGCACCGCCGCCAGGGACCTGCCGGCCGTGTCCGGGAAAACCGAACGCTCGCCGCTCCGCTTCGTCACGGCCGCCTCGCTGTTCGACGGCCACGATGCCGCCATCAACATCATGCGGCGGCTGATCCAGTCGCGCGGCGTCGAAGTCGTTCACCTCGGCCACAACCGCAGTGTCGACGACATCGTGCGCGCCGCCATCCAGGAAGACGCCGACGGCATCGCCGTCAGCTCCTACCAGGGCGGCCACAACGAATTCTTCCGCTACATGATAGACAGGCTGCGCGAGGCCGATGCCGGGCACATCAAGGTGTTCGGCGGCGGCGGCGGCACGATCACGCCCGAAGAGATCGAGGATCTCATGCGCTACGGCGTGGAACGTATCTACCACCCGCACGACGGCATGGCGATGGGACTCGACGACATGATCGACGATCTCGTCGCTCGCACGCAAAAGGGTCGGCGCGAAAGGCAGAAGCCCGCCGCCCGCTCACCCGAGTCGAACGTCGACGTCGCGTCCATGCTGTCGGCGATCGAAGAGGGTGCCTTCGAAGACGCGGAGCTCGCGCGCTTGCGCAAGGCCTGGCAGGTGCAGTCGAAACGCGTGCCGGTCGTCGGGATTACCGGCACCGGTGGCGCCGGCAAGAGCAGCGTAACCGACGAACTGCTGAACCGCTTCCTCACTTCATTTCCGGACATGCGCATCGCCGTGCTCGCGGTCGATCCGACGCGCCGGCGCACCGGCGGCGCGTTGCTCGGCGATCGCATCCGCATGAATTCCTTGCGGTCGGAGCGCGTGTACATGCGCTCGTTCGCCACCCGGCGGCAGCATCTCGCGACCAGCGAAATGCTCGGGGACCAGGTCCTGTTCCTGAAATCGCAGGGCTTCGATCTCATTATTGTCGAGACGGCCGGCATCGGCCAGAGCGACAGCGAGATCGTCGACATAGTCGATTTTTCGATCTACGTCATGACCAGCGACTACGGCGCCGCCAGCCAGCTCGAGAAGATCGAGATGCTGGATTTCGCCGATCTCATCGTGCTGAACAAATACGACAAGCGCGGCGCGGAAGACGCGCTGCGTGATGTCCGCAAGCAGTGGAAACGCAATCACGTCGCGTTCAAGACCGAGGACGAGGACGTGCCGGTCTATCCGACGATCGCGAGCCAGTTCAACGATCCCGGCGTGAGCTGGATGTTCGCCGAGCTGTGCCGGCGCCTTGCGGCCAAGCTGGACCTCGACCGCGAGCGCTGGACACCGGAAATCGACGTCTCGACGAAAGAGCCGCGGTCGATGGCGATGATCCCCGGCAGCCGCATTCGCTATCTCGCCGAGATCAGCGAGCAGGGCCGGGAGATCAATCGTTCCATTGCGGCCCAGGCGGAGGCGGCGCGAACGCTGCAGCATTGTTTCGAAGCCCTGAAGGCGCTCGAGGACGCGGCCCTGCCGACGGCATTCGAGCCGTTCGCGGAAGACGCGCTTGAGTCCGGCGGCGATGCCGACGCCACGCTCGTCGCGCTCCGCCGGCGCTACCAGGAAACCTTGCGGTCCCTGACGCCGGAAGCGGTCGAGCTGCTGCGCGGCTGGCCGGCGCGCCGCAAGAGCGTCGAGAGCGAGGAGTACAGCTACCGGGTTCGGGGCCGCGAAATCACCGGTTCGAACTATCGCGAAAGCCTGTCGAAGCAGGAGATCCCGAAGATCGCGCCGCCGAAGTACCGCGACTGGGGCGAGCTGCTCGCTTTCCTGATGCGTGAGAACCTGCCGGGCGGCTACCCGTACACCGGCGGTGTGTATCCGTACCGCCGGCTGAACGAGGACCCGACGCGCATGTTCGCCGGCGAAGGCACGCCCGAGCGCACCAACCGCCGCTTCCATTACTTGTCGCGCGGACAGGACGCGGCCCGCCTGTCGACGGCCTTCGATTCGGTGACCTTGTATGGCGAGGACCCGCACGAACGGCCCGATATCTACGGCAAAGTCGGCAACTCCGGTGTGTCGATCGCCACCGTGGACGACATGAAGAAGCTGTACTCCGGCTTCGACCTGTGCGCGCCGACGACCTCGGTATCGATGACGATCAACGGGCCGGCGCCGATGATCCTCGCGTTCTTCATGAACACGGCCATCGACCAGCAGGTGGAAAAGCACCTGAAACAGTCGGGTCAGTGGGAGGCGGCTCAGGAGAAGATCGACGAGTATTTCAAAGACCGCGAACGGCCGGCCTACAGCGGCGATCTCCCGCCGGAGAACGATGGCTTGGGGCTCGGGTTGCTCGGCATTTCGGGCGACAAGCTGGTCGATCCTGACACTTACGGGAAGATCCGGGCGGAAACGCTCTCGACCGTGCGCGGTACCGTGCAGGCCGATATTCTCAAGGAAGACCAGGCGCAGAACACCTGCATCTTCTCGACCGAATTCGCGATGAAGATGATGGGTGACGTGCAGCAATTCTTCATCGACAACAACGTGCGCAACTACTACAGCGTGTCGATCAGCGGCTATCACATCGCGGAAGCCGGCGCGAATCCCATCAGCCAGCTCGCGTTTACGCTGTCGAACGGTTTCACGATCGTCGAGTACTACCTGGCGCGCGGCATGGATATCGACGCATTCGCGCCTAACTTGAGCTTCTTCTTCTCCAACGGCATGGATCCGGAGTACGCGGTGATCGGCCGCGTCGCGCGCCGCATCTGGGCGCGGGCGATGCGCGAGCGCTACGGTGCCAGCGCGCGCAGCCAGATGCTCAAGTACCACGTGCAGACCTCGGGCCGGAGCTTGCACGCGCAGGAAATCAGCTTCAACGATATTCGTACGACGTTGCAGGCGCTTTACGCGCTATTCGACAACTGCAATAGCCTGCACACCAACGCCTTCGACGAGGCGATCACGACGCCCACGGAGCAGTCGGTGCGCCGCGCGGTCGCGATCCAGCTCATCATTTCCAAGGAGCTCGGTCTGAATTACTGCGAAAATCCGTGGCAGGGCTCTTTCATCATCGAGGCGCTCACCGATCTCGTCGAAGAAGCGGTCTACGCGGAATTCGAGCGTATTTCGGATCGTGGCGGCGTCCTGGGAGCGATGGACACTATGTACCAGCGCGGCAAAATCCAGGAGGAGAGCCTCTACTACGAAAGCCGCAAGCACGATGGGTCTTACCCGATCGTCGGTGTCAACACCTTCCTGCCGAAGGAAGGCCGCGAAGACGAAGTGCAGCATCCGGAACTGATCCGGTCGTCGGATGAGGAGAAGGACGACCAGATTGCGCACGTGCGCGCGTTTCAGCAGGCCCACGCTGACGAAAGCGCCGCAGCGCTCGCGCGCTTGCAGGACGTCGCGCGCGCACGCGACAATATCTTCGCCGAGCTGATGAACACGGTGAAATCGAACTCGCTCGGCCAGATATCGGCCGCCCTCTACGAAGTCGGCGGAGAATACCGCCGCAACATGTAGGAGCCCGTCTTAAGGGCGATCCCAAAGTCGGATCACTCGCGCGTGGCGATCATCGGGTCGCCCGTGAGACGGGCTCCTGCAAGCAACCAATCGGATTTGTAACCACGTGAGAGACGACTCAGCACATCCCGACCTTGCCAATCGCACGCTGTACGAAGGCACTTACCTCGAATTTCTCGGCTTCCGCCTTACGACGTGGAAGCACGGCTTCGTGCGCGTGGAAATGCCGGTCCGGTCGGAGCACCGGAACACCGTGGGCTATCTCCACGGCGGTGTGATCGCTTCACTGCTCGACATCGCGGGCGCCGTTTCCGGCAGCTACGGTATCGAAGAGGATTACGTTTCCGTCACCATCAACCTGAACTGCAATTTCATCGCGCCCCACAAAGCGGAGCACGTCATCGCCGAAGGTGAATTGATCCGGACGACCAAATCCCTGTTCTTCGCCCAGGCGAAACTCTTCGATCCTCAAAACAAGCGCCTCTGCGCCACCGCGACCGGCACCTACAAACCCCGCCGCCGCCGGATTTAGGTGCCGGAGCTTCAATTTAGATTTAGGTGCCGGAGCTTCAATTTCGGCTCTGGCGCGTGAGGCCGCGGATTTAGGTGCCGGAGCTTCAATTTCGATCAGGCGGCAACGTGCCGGACCTTCAAATTCGATTACTCTGAGAAGAGCCGAAGTTTGGCATTAGGCTCGCCGTAAGCTCAACGATACCTTGATGGTGGGTCCGTTGAGCAAGGGGAGCTTCAGTGCCTCGCGCGCCGCGCATCCACATTGCCGGTGGCCTTTATCACGTGATGCTGCGCGGCAATCACCGCGATGCCATTTTCCACACTCCGTCGGATCGAGATGAGTTCGAGCGTATCCTCGGTGACGCGCTGGAGCGCTACAGATCGCATGTACTCGCCTATTGTTGGATGACCAACCATATCCATGCCGTAATCAAGATCGCAAACCAGCCCCTTGGCAGACTCATCCAGCTCGCGGCCAGTCGCTACGCGCGACAAGTGCAGCGACGGGTTCCGACAACCGGGCACCTCTTTGAGCGCCGTTACCGAGCCCGCGTGATTACGGACGTCGAGTACCTGCTGCAGGCGGTCCGGTACATTCATCTCAACCCCGTCGAGGCCGGCATAGTGGAAGATCCGGCGGCGTATGCCTGGTCCAGCCATCGCCACTATCTGAGCGGTGCGGGTCCGAAGTGGCTGCTCGCTGACGCCGTGCTGAGGCATCTGGGC
>DATABW010000120.1:0-2946 GCA_036259375.1 Woeseiaceae bacterium | reverse complement strand
CCATCATCCGCTTCATCAATGCAATATTGACGGAGGCCGTGAAGGACAACGCCTCCGATGTCCACATCGAGCCTTACGAAAACCGCCTGAACGTGCGTTTTCGCATCGACGGCGTGCTGCAGGAGATCCTGCAGACGCGGCGGGCACTGGCGCCGCTCGTCGTCTCCCGTATCAAGGTCATGTCGAAGCTCGATATCGCGGAAAAGCGCTTGCCCCAGGACGGGCGTATTTCGCTGCGCATTGCCGGCCGCGCCGTTGACGTACGCGTCTCGACCATGCCTTCCGGCCACGGCGAGCGCGTCGTCTTGCGCCTGCTCGACAAGCAGGCGGGCCGGCTGGACCTCACCTCGCTCGGCATGGACGACCAGTCGCTGGCGGTGATGGACGAGCTCATTCACAAGCCGCATGGCATCATCCTGGTCACCGGACCGACGGGATCCGGCAAGACCACGACGCTCTACGCGGCGCTGGAGCGCATCAACGACAACAGCCGCAACATCATGACGGTCGAGGACCCGATCGAATACTTCATCGACGGAATCGGCCAGACGCAGGTCAATACCAAGGTGGAGATGACCTTCGCGCGCGGGCTGCGCGCGATCCTGCGCCAGGATCCGGACGTCGTGATGGTCGGCGAAATACGCGACCTCGAAACCGCGCAAATCGCCGTACAGGCGAGCCTGACGGGACATCTCGTGCTCTCGACGCTGCACACGAACACGGCCGCCGGTGCGATCACACGCCTCCGGGACATGGGCGTCGAGCCGTTCCTGCTCTCATCGAGCCTGATCGGTGTGCTGGCCCAGCGCCTCGTTCGGGTGCTCGACGACGACACCAAAGTCGCTTACCCGGCTCGCGATTACGAGTGCCGCAGCCTCAACCTGGACCCGCTCGACCCGCCCATGCTGTACCGGCCGGGCAACGAAAGCGGCACCGGGTACCGCGGCCGCACCGGCATTTACGAGCTGATCGCCGTCGACGATGCGATGCGCACGATGATCCACGATGGCGTCAGCGAGCAGAAGCTCGAGCGCTACGCAAGAACCCTGAGCCCCGGGATCCGCGACGACGGCCGCCGTCGTGTCCTGGCCGGCAGCACCACGCTGGAAGAAGTGCTCAGGGTAACCCGCGCGGACTAGGGCGGGCATCAATGGGTGCATTCGAGTTCGTTGCCCTCGACCGGGCGGGCAAGGAAACCAAAGGACTGCTCGAGGGGGACACGCCGAAGCACGTCCGCCAGCTACTCCGCGAACGGGAACTCCTGCCCGTCCGGGTCGTCGAGGTTGCGCGCAAGGAGACGCCCCGCCGCACCGGGTTCAGCCCCCGCCGCGGGCTCTCTGCCGCCGAACTGGCGCTGCTGACGCGGCAGCTCGCCACCCTGACACAGTCCGGCCTTCCGCTGGAGGAAGCGCTGCTGGCCGTGAGCCAGCAGAACGAGCAGCCGCGGGCGCAAAGCATCCTGCTCGGCGTGCGCGCCCGCGTCATGGAAGGTCACACACTGGCTGACGGGCTGGCGGATTTCCCCCAGGCTTTTCCCGAGCTCTACCGGGCAACCGTCGCCGCGGGCGAGCAATCGGGGCACCTGGACGCCGTGCTGGAACGCCTCGCGGAGTTCACCGAATCGCGCCAGGCCCTGCAGCAGCAGGTCCGGAACGCGTTGATCTACCCGGTGGCGCTGGTGGTCACCGCCGTCGGCATCATCAGCTTCATGCTCGCCTACGTCGTGCCGAAGGTCGTCACGATTTTCGAGAATTATGACCAGCAGTTGCCCCTGCTGACGCGCGTCATGCTCTGGACCAGCGATTTCCTGCGAGATTACTGGCTCGCCCTCATCGTCATCACGATCGCGGCCGTATTCGGCATCCGGCAGCTCCTGAAGCAGAAGGAGGCGAAGCGACGCTGGCAGCGGCTGCTGCTGCGCATCCCGATCGTCAGCCGCCTCACTCGCGGTATCAACACTGCCCGATTCACCCAGACCCTGAGCATCCTGGCCGGCAGTGGCGTGCCGATCCTCGAGGCATTGCGCATTGCCGCTCAGGTAGTCGTCAACCTGCCGATGCGCGAAGCCGTCGAAGAAGCTTCCCTGCGAGTGCGCGAAGGCGCGATGATCAGCAAATCGCTGGCCAGCAGCCAGCTTTTTCCGCCGATGATGATTCACCTCATTGCCAGCGGCGAAGCGAGCGGCCGGCTCGAGGAAATGCTCAGGCGCGCCGCGATAAACCAGGAGCGCGAAGTCGACGGATTGATCGCGACGCTGCTCGGCATCATGCAACCGCTGCTCGTGATCGTCATGGCGGCAGTTGTTTTGCTGATCGTGCTCGCGATACTTCTGCCGATTTTCGAGCTCAATACGCTGATCCGCTAGCAACTCAGTAAGGACTTGATTGGTCGGATATTTTTCGACCGGCATAAAACTGTCGACAGCTCTGTTGCACCGCTTTATTTTTCACGGTATACAGGCGCGAAACAGGTCCGGGATCGACCTGTCGCCAGCCAACGGAAGGCTTGTGTTCTGCAACGAGGTTAGCTGATGCAGCGTGAATCCGGTGATCTGGACCTGCCCGACGACGAGACGGACGTGTCCGAAGACGATGATGTCGAGCTCGACGACGGCGACACGGAGGACGATTCCGTGGACTTTTCGCCATCGAAGGGCTCGGACAACGTGGGCGATGTTTCGGTCGAGATCAACGTCGAGGAATTGCTCGCCGAGCTCGAAGTCTCGGCCGACACCAGTGCAGCGCGCAAAAAGGAAGTGAGACGCCGCCTCGAGGAAATCCGCGAACAGCGCGAAGCACAGCGCGAGCTGGAAGACACCTTCACCTTCGACTTCAACGACGACGACTGATCTCACTCATCAACGACTGACGATCGGCGCTGGCGGAGCCGCGTTTTCGGTCGGCGCTGGCGGAGCCGAAAAGTTCCACCGTGCGTGGGTTCGATATG
>DATABW010000119.1:0-7084 GCA_036259375.1 Woeseiaceae bacterium | reverse complement strand
GCTGGGGCCGGCACGTTCCGGAACCGTATGAATGGGCCAGCGCCTTCGAAAAGCGGGCGCGCGAGTTGCTGCTCGCCGGCAATCACGGGCCGCTGATCGATTACGAAGCGCTCGGCCGTGACGCGGCCCTGTCCGTCCCGACTCCCGAGCACTATCTCCCCCTGCTCTATGTCATCGCGCAGCAACAGGACAATGAACCCGTCAGCTTTCCGGTGGAAGGCGTCGACGGCGGTTCGGTTTCCATGCTCACGGTCCGGATCGGGTGACGGCGGCGGGCTCGCCGGGCGGCGCGCTGTCCCCGTTCCGCCATCCGGTTTTCCGGAAGGTGTGGATTGCAAATCTCGGGTCCCAGTTCGGCGGCCTCATCCAGATCGTCGGCGCGTCCTGGATGATGCTGTCGATCGCCGCCTCGGCGGAAATGGTGACGCTGGTGCAATCATCGACGACGCTGCCGATCGTCCTGTTTGCGCTGGTCGCGGGCGCCTTCGCCGACAGCTTCGACCGGCGCCGGATCATGCTCGCCACACAGGTGTTTATGCTGCTCGTGTCAGTGGCGCTCGCGGTCTTCACCTATCTGGGGCTGGTCACTCCGTGGCTGTTGCTGCTCCTGACGTTCCTGATCGGCTGCGGCGCCGCGTTCAACGGGCCGGCATGGCAGGCTTCCGTGGCGGACATGGTGCCGCGCGAGGATCTTCCCTCGGCGGTTGCGCTGAACAGCATGGGCTTCAACGTCGCGCGCAGCGCCGGGCCGGCGATCGGCGGACTGATCGTGGCGGCGGCAGGGGCCGCGGCGGCTTTTGCCATGAACGCCGTCAGTTACCTCGGCATCATTGCCGTGCTGGCGCGCTGGCGGCTGCCCGTGGAGGAGCGAACGCTTCCGCGGGAACGGCTCGGCACCGCGATCCTGGCCGGCATTCGCTACGTAGCCATGTCACCCAATCTCAAGTCCACGTTGCTGCGCGGGCTGGTGTTCGGCATCGGCGCGAGCGCGCTGATGGCGCTCATGCCGCTGATCGCACGGGACCTCGTCGGCGGCGGCTCGGTGGCTTACGGCCTGCTGCTCGGTTCCTTTGGCGCCGGCGCGGTCGGGGGCGCCCTGCTCGCCCATCGCCTGCGGCAGACGCGGTCGAACGAAGCGATCGTCCGGACCGCAGTGCTCGCTTATGCCTTCGCCGCCGCCGCCACCGCCTTCAGTACGGTGTTGCCTCTAACGATGTTCGTGCAGGTATTCAGCGGCGCCGGCTGGGTGCTCGCGCTCTCCACCTTCAACGTCACCGTGCAGACATCGGCGCCGCGCTGGGTGGTGGGGCGCGCGCTGTCGCTCTACCAGATGCTCACCTTCGCCGGCATGGCGGGAGGCAGCTGGGTTGCCGGCGTGGTGACCGGCGAGCTCGGGATCTCGCAAACGCTCCTGATTTCGTCGCTCGTGCTGCTCGGCTGCGCCGCAATGGGCCTGCGGTTCGCGCAGCCGGAGACCGCCGCGCTGAACCTGGACCTGTTGCGGCGATGGCGGGAGCCGGAGATCGCGCTCGAGATCGAGCAGCGCAGCGGGCCCATCGTCATCAGCGTCGAGTACCGAATCGCCGAGGAGAACGTGCTCGAGTTTCTTGCCGCCATGGGCGATCGCCGTCGTATCCGGCGCCGCGACGGTGCACGGCACTGGACACTGCTGCGCGACCTGTCGGAACCGGAGCTCTGGATCGAACGATTCGATACGCCTACCTGGCTCGACTACATCCGCCAGAGCCAGCGGGCGACGCAGGACGACGCCGCCGTCTGGGACCGGATCAACCGCCTGCACCGGGGGCCGGGAAAGCCGCACGTGCGCCGGCTGATCGAGCGCCAGACGAGCTCGCCGCCCGGCGCGGTGACGCCGCGGGCGCGGGCGCTCGCGGATCCGATGAGCGATCCGTCGCGTCAGTCCTGAACCGGCCGCTCGCGATCCTGCCCGGATTCGACGAGCCGCCGGCGCTGTAGCTGCCGCGCTCCGAGCCAGCACAAGGCGGCCCAGGCGGCGCCGGCCGCCCAGCCGCCGGGCACGTCTGTCGGCCAGTGCACCCCGAGATAGACGCGGCTCACGCCGACCAGCAAGGTGAGGAAACCCGCGACTAGCAGTGCCCAGGCTTTCAGCAGCGGTGTCGCGAGCACGCGCGTGAGGATGGCGGCCAGGGTCAGGTAGGTGACGGCAGCCATCATGGAATGGCCGCTGGGAAAACTCGCGGTATAGACCACCGACTCGTGCGGTACCAGGTCCGGCCGCGGTCGATCGAACCCCGCTTTCAACAACGTGCTGATGAGGAGCCCGCCGGCAACGGCGGCCAGCGTGAGCAATGCCGTGCGCCGGCGCCCGGCGAGGAGCAGGTAACCGAGAGCGGCGCCCGTGATCAGCGTCAGCACCCCGGTGCCGCCGAGCGCGGTGAAGTCGCGCGCCATTTCTTCGACCCAGGCAGGGCCCAGCGGATCGTCGGGATCCGATGCAGTCCGTAACGCCAGCAGCAGCGATTCGTCCACGCCGGCCGACTCGCGCTCGACGACTTCGTCGGCGACCTCCAGGAAAACCCACACACCGCCCGAGAGCACAGCCACGGCCAGCAATGCCGGCAGCTCGTGCAAGCCGAGCCAGGCGAAGGCTGCCCGCAAGGGGCGGATGATGAGGTCTGCGTGCGGCACGGCTCCTCCGTCCGGATCCAGCCGTTCCGCGGTTGGCGTAGCGTCTGGTATGGTCTGCGGTCGTTTATGAACCATACGTCGCCTTGCGGCAACCTTCCGCCGGGCCGGCCGAACGCCTGATGTCGTTACTGCTGCTTGCCCTGGCGCTTTCCATGGATGTTTTCGCGGCGGCGCTCAGCCGCGGCGTCAGCGCCAATTCCGGATCCGTGCTCCGCACCGCGGTAGTCGTAGGGCTGGCGCTCGGCGCCGCGCAGGGCCTGATGCCGATCCTGGGCTGGAGCCTGAGCACGGCCCTTGCCAGCCTGTTCCGGGATTTAGATCACTGGGTCGCGTTCGTCTTGCTGGTGCTGATCGGTTTGCACATGGTGAAGGAGGGCCGCGGTCGCCGGGCAAGAGGCGGCGGCCGCGAGAACGGCGGCGCGTCACTGGTGGTGGTCGCGCTGGCTACCAGCGTCGATGCCGCTGCGGCCGGCGCGACGCTCACCGGCTTGCAGCAGAGCGTGGCAGTCGCCTGCGCGTCGCTCGGGCTGGCCGGCTTCCTGTTCGCCGCGGCCGGCGTGGCACTCGGGAAAGCGGCCGGCGATGCGATCGGGCCCCGTGCGCAGATGGTGGGAGGCATCGTGCTGATCGGGCTCGGGGTCAAGATCGTGATCGAGCACGAGTTCTTCGGGGGAGGACCTCACCAGGTGAGTCGACGAAACGCCAGGCGCTGATTCCCGGCAGGACCAGCACAAGGTCGTCACAGATGTCGGTAGATCGAGGGCAGATTTTCGTTGTTTTGATGGCTGGCGGCGACATTGCCGGAAATTTCAAAAGAATTTCATCCTGCTTTCATCGCCTTTGCCCGCAGCTCGCGACAACGTACGGCGATGAAACTGCGACAATTGAAATTCGTGCTCGCGATCGCCGACAGCGGCCTCAACATGTCGACGGCGGCACGACGCGTTTACACCAGCCAGCCGGGAATCAGCAAGCAGGTCAAGCTGCTCGAGCAGGAGCTGGGTGTAGAACTGTTCGTCCGCAAGGGGAGAAGTCTCGCGAGCGTCACGGCCGCCGGAGCGGAAGTCATTCGCCGCGCTCGGGTGATCATGGACGAGATCGAGGGCATCCGCGGCTCGTGCGCGGAGTACGCCGGCCGGCCGGAGACCGAACGCCGGCCGGCTAGCGTGCGGCCCGCGCGGCACGCGGTGCAGCCGCCTGCATCGCCGCGTCGCAGCGCGAGTCGACGCTCTCCACCGTCAGTGCCGACTGACGCAGGTCGCGCAGGATACGCTCGAATCTCTGATTTCCGCACAGGCTGTCGTACGCGGGCGAGACTCCCAGGAAGGGCAGGAGATAGCTGAAACGTGCGTCTGCGATGGCCGTTTCCAGGGAGTGAAGAGCCGCATCCTGCTGGCCGAGCTGAAGGTAGTGGAAAGAAAGGAAGCTCGGATCGCCGCCGTCTTCCTGCACCCATCGCTGCACTGCTCCGAGACTGGCTGTCCAGTACGCTTCGAGCACGTCGCCGTCGGGCATCGCCGTGATCAAACGCGAATCCGCAAGGGTTGCGTTCAGGTCGCCGAGCACGGCTCGCGCTTCGTCGGCGGCTCCCGCGGCATCGCCCGTCGCCAGGCGCGACAGCACGACGTAGCGATGTGCCGATTGGCTGCCCGGCCAGAGCTGCTGCAGCCGCCGGGCGGCAGTGACCGTTCCTTCGAAATCACGCGCGTAAAAGTGCAGCAGCATGGCGTCGATGCTGATGGCGATCGAGCCGGAGTCGAGCGCTTCGGCCAGCCGGATCTCACGCAGCGCCTCCTCTTGGCGCCCGCGGGATGACAGCCACAAGGCGTAGCTGTGATGCCCGGGGGCGGCGGAGGGGGAGAGCCGCACGCTCTGCTCGAGGTGACGGCCGGCAAGTTGCCAGTCGCGGTCGACGAAGAGGCCGATCTCCCCCAGTACGCGATAGGCGACGGCATTGCGCGGCTCGAGCTGGATCGCCCTTGACGCAGCCTGCCGGGCCTGCTCGACGCGTTCTGCCGTCCTTGCCGGACCCATCCAGTGTATAAGCGCCTCGGCGAAACGGGCATGCGCAGCGTCGAATCCCGGATCGAGCCGAATGGCCTCCGCGAAATCCTCAACTGCACCGGCTACTGCCTGCGGACTGAATTGCTCCAGGGAGTCGAGGCCGCGGCGGTAGTGTTCGGCTGCGTCCTGGTTGCCCGCCGGCTCGCCATATCCCGTGCTCCAGCCGGGCAGAGCGCTGGAAAGCACGCGATCCGCAATTCGGGCCGAAACCTCGCGCGCGACCACTGCCGGCTCACCCGGCCGGCGGGGGTAATCCTCGCCCCAGACGAAAGCGCCATCGGCGCCCGACAGCAGCCGCACCGACACGACGACGGCTTCTCCGGGGCCATCCTCGACGGCGCGCACGCTGCCTTGCAGCACGAGATCGGATGGTGCTGCGTCGCCCGTCCGCCTGCCGGTCGCGTCAATGACCCGCAGGGTTTCCGGCGCCGCGTGACCGAGCCACCCGACGAGTTCCCGCGACAGGTCGCCGGACAATGAGGCGAGCGGCGGCGCAAGGCTCTCGAACGGGAGTACGGTTACCGTGACCGGTTCTGCAGTCCGGGCAGACGCCAGCGCCGGTATCTTTTCGATCGCGTTCGGCAGCAGCACGACCAATGCCACGGCGAGTCCCTGCGAAAGATTCAGGAAGCCACCCGCTGTCCCACGGGCACCGTGCCTGCGGCGTGCGTCGCGCGCCTCCGGCACCCCGGGGGGAGGGAGGAAACGATAGCCTCGCTTCGGGATGGTTTCGATGAAACGCGGCGATTTCGGGTCGTCGCCCAAAGCGCGGCGCAGCTCGCGCATAACCGCGGCGATCGAGCTTTCGAACATTACGATCCGCTCGTCCGGCCACAACGCCTGGCGCAATTCGTCTTTCGTGAGGAGCTCGCCCCGTCGGGAGAGCAGTAATTCGAGCGCCCGGGAGGCCTGTGGACGCAGTTTGATCGACTCGGCCGGATTGCAGAGCTCGCCCGTGCCGGCATCAAACCGGAACGCTTCGAAACGATAACGTCGCCCGACCCCCGCATTCTTCATTTCGCCACCCCATCGGCAGGACGCTTTGTCTCTACGACCGCGCCCCTGCAGGAAAATTTCAAGAGAATTTCACGAGCCTTTCATCGCATCCGGGCCTTCGCCGATCCAGCCTTTCGATGCTGCCGATACCCGGTAGTTTTACGAGGACTGGAGGCCGCCAAAGGCGCGGGAGACATTATGGCGAAAAAATTCGATCCGGCACCGTGAAGCGAACGACCCGGCTGCGATGATGACCAGGATCTCGATCTCGCTGTGCCTTCTACTGCTGGCCGCTTGCCAAGGCAGTGACACCGGAGTCGAGCAAGGCCCGGGCGGCAGCACAGGAGAAAACGGGGGCATCGCGGCAGGCCCGCCGTTGCCCGAGCCGGTGGACGAAGATGGCGTGCCGCGAACGTCGAACGCGGATCGAATCGCCTTTACGGGCGCGAGGGTGGTGACGCTTGCGCCGGCGGGCGTCCTCGAGTCCACCACGGTGGTCGTTGAGCGCGGCCGCATCGCGGCCATCCTCCCCGATGCGCAGTTCACCGCCATGACCGGGACCGAAATCATCGACGCGGCCGGCCGCTGGCTCCTGCCCGGCCTCGTCGATTCGCACGCGCACATGGTGACGAACGGCGAGGACGACCTGATGTTGTACCTCGCGGCCGGCGTGACGGCGGTGCGCGTCATGTGGGGGAACGAGGTTTACCTGGAGTGGCGTGACCAGATCGCAGCGGGTGCCAGGACGGGACCGCACCTGTACGTCGCCAGTCCCGGGGTCGACGGCGCCAACGCGTTCTGGCCGGGCTCGATCGTCGTGACAGACGAGCTCGAAGCACGCACCGCCGTCGATGAGCTGGCGGAACGCGGCTTTGACGCGATCAAGGTCTACAACAGCCTGTCGGCATCGGCGTACGTCGCAATTGCCAACGAGGCGGAAAGCCTCGGGATTCCGTTCGTCGGGCACGTGCCGTTCGCGGTGGGCGCCGAGACCGCGCTTTCCGACGGTCGCATCCGCAGCATCGAGCATTTCTCCCGCTTCGCTTCCGAAGTCACCACGGGGAACAGTTGGGGAACACCGCTGGACGAAGACAAGGCGGACGCGCTGGCGGAACAGCTGTTTCTGGCGGGTACCTGGAACGTGCCCACGCTGGTCGTGCAACTGCGCACTGCCAACGAGGTCCCGGCGCTCGAAGCTCACCCGCTCATGGACTGGATTTCACCGGGGATGCAGGCGTTTTTGCGCGATGCGTCGACGCAGCCGCCGGCTGCGGGAAGCGCATCGGATCCGGCGTCCCGGTTCGCGCTGGTCAAGCGGTTCCATGAACGGGGCGTGAGGCTCGCCGTCGGCACC
>DATABW010000118.1:0-10946 GCA_036259375.1 Woeseiaceae bacterium | reverse complement strand
TTCGGAGAAGCCCATCAGCGGTACGGTGGCTATCAGGATCCAGTCACCGGAGTTCGGCGCCGCGCCGAGCCCGCGACTCGTCATCAGCACCAGTCCGGCAACGACAACTCCGGCCGCCGCATAGCCAGCCGATGTAATCCGCTCGCGAAGCAGTACCCAGGCGAAAAACATGGTGCCCAACGGATACGCGGCCTGGATGACTGCCTTGTGAGTAGCGGACGTGTAGCTGAGCGCCACGATGCTCAGTAAAACGACAATACCCGATGCCACGATACCGATGACGGCAAGCGATACCAGGGGCAGGCGTTGCAATGGCTTCGGGTCGCCTTGCCGGCGCCAAAGCCAGATCGGGGCGAGCACGAGCATGGCTACGGCTGTCTGGCCGAGTGCGAATGGACCCGGTGGAGCACCCTGAAATATCGCCAGCTTCTCCAGGAAGTGCACGGTCCCGAGGCTGACAATCGCGCACAACGGCGCAGCATGCGAAGCGAGCTTCATAAAGCGCTTGCACGAGGCCAGAAGCGAAATTGGCTACTCCGCGCAATCTGCAGCTCGTTCGCAATGATTATGGTCTTCATCTCTGTCCTGCCCTGCGGGTGGCCGCAAATCAGTGCAAGAATGGGACCTATGTAGTTAGTCATGAGAGAGATCCGCTACATGTCCGCCGCGGGTCCTGGCGCCTAAGCGTAAACGGCCCGGCAAGCCCAAGCACCAACAGGTGCGCCTACGAAACGCCTTTGTAAGTCCTTGGTTTCATTGATCTCATGCTATGCTGCGCTGGACAGCGGCGGAGGATTCGGGGAGGTGCGCAGTGGTCGACACGAAGGATGACGTGCTGAACGTCGGGCTTGCGCAGATTGCGCCGGTCTGGCTGGACCGGGCCGCGACGCTCGATCGCATCCTGCAGTGGACGAGCAAGGCTGCCGACGCGGGATGCCGCCTGGTGGTGTTCGGCGAAGCGCTGCTGCCCGGCTACCCGTTCTGGGTCGAGCGCACCGATGGCGCGCGTTTCGATTCGGCCTTGCAGAAATCGCTGTTTGCCCATTACAGCGCGCAGGCGGTGAACATCGGGCGCGGCGATCTCGACCCACTGTCCGCGCTCGCCGCCGACCGGGGTATCGCGGTTTACCTGGGTGTCATCGAACGCTGCCCCGACCGGGGGCACAGTGTTTATTGCTCGATGGTGTTCATCGGCAGTGACGGCAGGATCGGCTCCGTGCATCGAAAGTTGATGCCCACCTACGAGGAACGGCTGGTGTGGTCTTGCGGAGACGGGCACGGGCTGCGCACACACCGTATCGGCGCGTTCACGGCCGGGGGGCTCAACTGCTGGGAAAACTGGTTGCCGCTGGCGCGGGCGGCACTCTATGCGCAGGGCGAAGACCTGCACGTGGCGCTCTGGCCGGGAGATCGGAACAGCACCGAGGACATCACCCGGTTCATCGCGGTCGAGGCGCGTTCCTACGTGATCTCGGTCAGCGGGCTGATGCGGGCCGCCGACATACCCGACGACCTGCCACACGCCCGCGAACTGCAGGCCGCGGCGGAGGAGGTGATGGCCGACGGCGGCTCCTGCGTCGCGGCGCCGGACGGCAGCTGGCTGATCGAGCCGATGACCGGGAGCGAAGAACTGCGGGTAGCGGAACTGGACCACCGGCGCGTACTGGAAGCGCGCCACAACATGGACCCGGCCGGCCACTACTCACGCCCGGATGTTACCCGCCTGGTCGTCGACCGCCGGCGCCAGGTTACGGCGCGCTTCGAGGACTGATGAGTAGCTAAGAGCGTCGGTGTCTTCTGTTTTGAGTGGCGGTGCTCAACCGAAACCGCTTGCACGCGTCGCTTCAGCTACCGCTGGCGTGACCGCCGGCTACACGGCTCCGGCTCCTAGTCGGCCACGACCTCGAAGCGGCGTCCGTCGGCTAACGCCAGCACTTTGCCGTCGAAGGTGGCCTGCAGGGTAGTGTCCTTCAGGTTGGTCGCGCCGGAAGCGTCCGCCTCACTCCAGCGAATGACGTTTAGCTGGAGGTCGCTCCCGTCCCGATCGTAGGTGCCGTAGCCGGTCACGACTGCCTGCTCGTCACCCTCGACCAGCAGGAAATGTCCGTCTACGAACGCCAGCGCTCCGTCGGCGAGATCGTACAACTCACCCTCGCCGGGGCCGACGCGCTCGAATTCCTGCACGGTACCCGTGCCCATGCTGAACACCAGCGTAAGGTCGTCCCCCTGGCGGTCGACCGTCACGTGGTGCTCGGTATCGGCGCGGAACGAGAGGGGGCGGTTCTCGCCCGGCGCCGTGCTGATCGTCTGCTCCGCCAGCAGGTAGACGTGGTCGGACTTCCCCTCGTACGGTCCCGCATGGGCCATCGCGCCCTGCTCCTCGAAAGGCACGCCGTCGAACACGGCCTGCTGCACGAAGGTGCCGTCCTTGAACAGGAAGATGCCGGTGAGTGGCATTTCCTGACCGTCACTGCTCGTCAGGCCGGTGTACATCCACAACCCATCGACCTGCTTCTCGACCGCAGCGGCCGCATCGTCCCCGCCGGCGGCGAGGGTACTGCCGCCGGCCATGGCGCCCAGCAGGAGGAGGTTCAGGAGTTTCAGTGTTTTCATGAGCTGACCCGGCGTTGGAAAATGGCGTCAATTCTAGCTCAAAGCCGCACGGGCTCCGGCCATCTCGGAGCGGATGTGGCCGCAGGCGAAGGAGGATGGTGCAGCGGCCGCAACATGCCTTAGGAGGTTTGGTTCCGGATCGCGCCCGACCTGTTGCGCCCCGCGCCGCGCCGCGGGTATGGTCGGTTGCGCGTTAAGGTCCATCGCCCAATCCCGGCCAGAAGTCCGCGAGCTTGCGAACCGGATGGCAGCCGCGCTGCCGGTTTGAAGAACATGGAGTGGTGGCCGCCCGGGTCCTCGGCACAGGCCCGGCGTCGGTGGCGCACTGCGCATTGCGCGAAACGCAACGATTTTTCTGCTCCACCGCAATTGATAACTCCAGCCCTCCACTTAAGGTGACGAAGTCACCTCAGCATCATCCAAGGAAGCAGCCTCATGCGCATCCATGCCCTACTCGGCCTGTCGGTCGGCCTGCTGTTCATAGTCGCCGGAGTGCCGGTCACGGCTGCCGACAAGCCCTCGCTGACACTGGACAGCATTTTCGCGTCCGGCGACTTCGTCTCACCGCAGCTGGAAAACGTACAGTGGAGCGACGACGGCTCATGGTTCACGTTCCTGGCGCCGGAGCCGGGCACGGGCCGGACCGCCATTTTCGAGCACCAGGTATCTTCAGGCGAAGAACAGGTGCGCGTGCCGGCGTCGGCCCTGCATTACAAGGGCGAGCCGGTCGAAGTCACCGGCTACCGCTACTCGCACGACCGCCGCTACATCCTGCTCGATGGACCGCGCACGCGCACCTGGGACAGCAATATCGAGGGTCCGCATTATGTCTTCGACACCCGGGACGGCAGCGTCACGGCGCTGGCGGACGGCAACGACACCTTGCGCAATGTGCAGCTGTCTCCCACAGGCCTGCAGGTCGGCTGGGTGCTCGACAACGACCTGCACGTTACCGACCTGGAATCCGGCGAGACGGTGGCCGTCACCACTGACGGCAGCGAGAACATTTTCAACGCGATCCTCGACTATGGCAGCACTATGTTCGGCTCCGACAGCGCCTGGCGCTGGTCGCCGGATGGAAGCAGGATCGCGTTCTGGCGCCTCGACGTCACCGACGTGCCGGTGTGGCACATGGTCGACGAACTCGGAAAGTATCCGGAAATCCGCCCGCTCAAGTACCCCAATACCGGCGAGAAGCACGCGGTCACACAGATCGGCGTCTATGACCTCGAGGACGGGACGACTACGTGGATGGATGTCGGCGACGACGCGGACGCCTACATACCGCGAATCGACTGGACGCGAAATTCTGATCAGCTGGCGATCCAGCGCTTGAGCCGCGACCACGACCGGCTCGACCTGCTGCTGGCCGACGCCGCAACCGGCCGTTCCCGGGTAATCGTCACCGATACCGACCCCGCCTGGATCGACATCACACGCGACCTGACGTTCTTCGAGAGCCGTGACCGCTTCGTCTGGACCTCGGAGAAGAGCGGATGGCGGCATGCCTATCTCTACGACTACGACGGCAATGAGAAACAACTGACGACCGGAGACTGGGAAATTTCCTCCCTGATCGCGCTCGACGAATCGGACCGCTGGCTGTACTTCTATGCGAAAAAGGACTCGCTGATCGACCAGCATGTCTACCGCGTGAGCCTGGACGGCGGCGACGTCGAGAGACTCAGCGGCGACGCCGGCTGGTACGAATGGTCGTTCTCGCCCGACCGCGACTGGGTGATCCAGGAGTACTCGAACGCCGCGACGCCGCCCGCGATTACGCTGCGCCGTCCTGCCGGTGAAATCGTCCGGACCCTGGTGGACAACGATCCGCCGGGCCTCGAGAAATACTCGGTGCCGAACCCCGAGTTCTTCACGTTCGAGACCACCGACGGCACCGAGTTGAACGCGTACCTGATCAAGCCGACCGACTTCGACCCGGCGAAGAAGTACCCGGTCATCGCCTTCGGCTATGGCAATGCCGGCTCGCAGATGGTCATCAACCGCTGGGACGGCCCCCGCGGCGCGCAGCGCGACCTGTGGCACCGCTACATGGCCGAGCAGGGATACCTGGTGTTCAGCATGGACAACCGGACCACGACGGGCCGCGGCAAGCAGGCCTACAACATGACTTACGGCCACTACGGCAAGTGGGCCGTGCACGACCAGGTCGAGGGCAGCAAGTACCTGAGGTCCCTCCCGTTCATCGATGACGACCGGGTGGGATTCTGGGGCTGGAGCGGCGGCGGATACCTCGCGGCCGCGCTGATGACCAAGGGCGCGCCGCACTTCCAGGCCGCCGTCAGCGTCGCCCCGGTCATCAACCTGGAGAACTACCAGGCTGTGGGAGTCGAGCGCTGGATGGGCCAGCTCGAGGAGCACCCCGAGGGCTACGAAGCGGTCAACCTGGAGAATTTCGCGGACCGGCTCGAGGGTGACCTCCTGCTGATCCACGGCACCGGCGACGAGAACGTCAAGTGGGCCTTCACGCTGCAGTTCGCCGACGCCCTGATCAAGGCCGGCAAGCAGTTCGACATGATGGTCTACCCCAACGAGCACCACGGGCTCGAGAACGTGCGGCAGCACGTCTACACGAAGATCGCCAACTACTTCTTCGACAACCTCTGATGCGAAAACGGCCGCCGGGGTTTCCCCTGGCGGCCGCCCTTTAGCCCTTCGATGAGCAGCCCGCTATGGAGCGGTGCGCGCGTCGACGTAAATTTCGCCGCCCTTCATGACCAGGCGGATGTCGCGCAGCGCCTTGATGTCCTCGGCCGGATTGACCGCCACCGCGACGATGTCGGCATATTTGCCGACTTCGAGTGAACCGATGTCGCTCTCGGCGTCCAGCATGCGCGCCGTCTGGATAGTCGCGGACTGCAGCGCCTGCAGCGGCGTCATGCCGGCCTCGACGTAGTACTGCGCTTCACGCGCGGTCGCCGTCGTGCCGTCGTTCGGCTCGTTCGGCAGCTGGTCAGTGCCGAGCGCGATGTTGACGCCCTCCTCGATTGCCATTTCCAGCGCTTTCCAGTGTTCCTTGCCCACCGACTCGCGGCGCTCCAGGTACCACTGTGGCGAGCCGATCCTCTCGAAGAACGGCGCGGTCGCGGGCTGGCTGACGACGATAGTCGGCACATACCAGGTACCCGCCTTGGCCATCTTTGTCAGCACCGGACGATCGAGAAAATAACCATGCTCGATGCTATCGACGCCTGCATCTACGGCGACGCTGGTGGCTTGCGGCGAGCCGGAATGGGCCGCGACCTTGGCACCGAAGCGGTGCGCGGCGTCGACGACCGCGTGGATCTCCTCGGGCGTCATCAGGGCCTCGGCGATCCCACCGCCCTCCGTCGCGATGCCACCGGAGATCAGTATCTTCACCCAGTCGGCTCCGGCGCTGATCTCGCGCCGAGCGGCCTTGACCAACTCATCGGGACCATCCGCGAAGGTGACGCCGGCCTCGGACCCGTGGCCACCGGTAATGACCAGGGACTCGCCGGCACTGAATATCCGGGGGCCGTCGACGTACCCCTTCTGGATCGCCTTGCGCAGCGCGATGTCGCCGTGCAGCGCCGAACCCGGTGAGCGGATGGTCGTCACGCCGGCCAGCAGCGACTCGCGGGCCGCTGCGGCCATGCGCAGCGTCAGCTCGCCCTCGGTTTCGTTGGCCAGCTCGGCCTCCATCTTGCCGGGCAGCTTGAGGCCGAAGTGAACGTGCATGTTCATCAGGCCGGGGATCAGGTACAGGTCCGAAACGTCGACCGTCTCCGTGCCCGGCGGAACGTCCACGCTGCCGGCCTCGCCGATTTTGACGATGCGCTCGCCTTCGACCAGCACCACCGCGTTACGCAGTGCCTCGCCGGTCTCGATGTCGACTACCGAGCCGCCGACGAGGGCGACCCGGTCCTGCGCCTGTGCGACGCCGCCGCAGAGCGCGGCGGCGAGCAGGAAGGCGGCGAGCTTTCTCACTTTATGCATCATACCGTCGCCTCGAACGATCACCGGTCACCGAACAGGTAGGTGAGCCGCACGCCGTAGGTCTGGTACGAAGGTTCGATGAACAGGCCGCCAGCGAAGGCCTTCTGGTACGCATTTGTGTAGTAGGTTTCGTCGAACAGGTTCTCGACGTAGCCGACGATGCGGATGTTATCGCGCTCGAAGCCCATCCGCAGGTTGACGAAGTTGTAGCTCGGCACGTCCCACGGGAAGCCATCGTAGATCAGCGCCGTGGTCGTCGGGTTGATCCGGTCACGGTAGTTGTACTCGATTCGGACATAAGCGTCGCCGGCGTCGCCCAGCGTAAAATCGTACTCGGCGTTCGCATGGACCGTCCACTTGGGCGCGTTCGGGATAGTGTAGCCGTTCAACACGCGGTTCTCGCCATCGATCAGTGCGACAAAGTCGTCGAACTCTGCGGCGAGGTAGCCGACGTTGAGGTTGACCAGCAGGTTGTCGGTGACCAGGGCGGTAGCGCTCAGCTCGGCGCCCATGTTGGTCGCCGCCTCGGCGTTGTTGACGCCGCCGAAAATCTGGAAGTCGCCGTTCTCGTCGATGTAATTCTCCTGAAAGGACACCTGCAGGTCGGTCCAGTCCATGTAGAACAGGGCCGCGTTCAGCCGCAGCCGCGAATCGAGCAGGTCGGACTTCATGCCGACTTCGTAGTTCCACAGCTCCTCCGGGTCGAAGGTCTGGAATTCCACGATGGGGGCCTCCTGCACGCCGCCCGACTTGTAGCCCTTAGAAATGGTGGCATACAGGGTCGTGGTGTCGGTGGCGAGGTAGGTGGCGGCAAGCCTCGGCGAGAAGTCCGTGAACGAATCCTCGAACTGCAGGTTCGTCACCAGCGTGCCCCCGAAGCCCTGGATGTTCGCCTCCTTGGTCTCGTCGCTGTAGCGGCCGCCAACCGACAGCGACAGCTTGTCGGTAACGTCATAGTCCACCTGACCGAAGACCGCCCAGTAGTCCGTCTGCGAGGTGGAGTCCTCGCGGTCGATCAGGAAACCGTCCGGCAGCCCGAGCGGCATCCACGCGCCGGTGAACGTGCGATTCCAGGTTTCACCTTCGTCCCGGGCATAGATGGTTCCGGCGTTCCAGTGCCAGCGGCTGTCGCCGGTGTTCTGCACGCGGAATTCCGTGCTGACGCTCTCGTTCTCGACGTTGCGGAACTCGTTGAAGGCGTCAATGCTGGCCCCGTCGATGTCGCCGGCCAGGAAGAAATCCGAGTTGATGATGCCGGTGATGTTCGTGAACAACAGGCCGTCGGTCTCGTAGTCCGTCCGGATGATCCCGCTGCGGAAACTGGTGCCGACGCTCTGCGGGAAGTTGAAATTGGTGCGGTTGGTGTTTTCGGGGAAGAAACCGATGTCGTCGACCAGGGGATCGCCCCGACCGTCGCCGTCGCGATCCGGGAACGCATCGCGGAACAGCACGTTGCCGGCGAAGTTGGAGAACACGCCCGAGGGCACGCCCTCGCGCATGCCGACTTCCTCCTCCGCGTACTGGAAGGTCGCGTCGACGGTCAGGTTGTCGGTCGGCATCCAGCGCAGCAAGGATTTGACGTATTGGTAGTCCTGGTCGTTGCCGCCACCGACCGGGTTAATGTTCCGGATGTTGCCGTCCGAGCTCAGCGACTTCGCATTGAAGCGAACCGCCAGGGTGTCGTCGATGAGCGGAACGTTCAGCACCCCCTCGGCGTCCACCGTGTTGAAGCGCGAGTAATCCAGCATGACCGACCCCTGGAGCTCGTCGACCGGCTTATTCGAGGTGATGCTCAGACCGCCGCCCAGCGCATTCCGGCCGAAGTAAGTCGCCTGCGGGCCGCGCAGCACCTCGATGCGCTCGATGTCCATGATCGGCGGATTGATCGTGCTCTCGGAGACGCTGAAATCGTCGACGTAGAAACCGGTCGTTCCCGGGCCCGCGAAGCTCGTGACACCACGGATGCTGATCTGCCGGCGCGAGCGGGCGCCGGTCGAAATGTAGCTGGCGTTGGGCGTATGCGTCAGGTACTCGGAGACGTCGCCGAACATGTTCTTCTCGATGTCGTCGGCCGTGAACGCAGAAATCGCGATCGGCACGTCCTGGAGGTTCTGCTCGCGGCGCTGCGCGGTCACGGTGATCTCCTCGATGCCGTCGGAGGCTCGCGCCTGCTCCTGCGCGAAGGCCTGTCCCGCGCTGCCGGCGAAGCCGGCGCACCCGACCACGGCGGCCAGCGCCAGCCTCCGGAACACTACGGGCGATCTATGTGTGTCTGTGCGTGTGTCGCGGATACTCATTTTTCCTTCCTCAGTGGGGATCTGGATGATCTGCATTGGAATTCGTGCCTGTTGCAGGCTTTCTTGCGTACCTGCAGCTTGACGGACGTCGCTTCCCGACCGCGCACGGTCCAGCGCAGGGTTCCGGGCGTCAATACCGGACCCCACGCAGGTAACAGATTGTTTGCGCGCTTAGCATAAAGCACAGGAACGCGCGTTCAACACCATGGCTCGCACGTTCTGTTGCACATGCTGCAATTTATTGGTGCGCATCGCGCATCATTGCTCTTTATCGTCAACGAGCGGTTGCGCACCGGGCGCCGCTCCCCCGAACAAAGATTCGCGCACCAGCACCGGCGGCAGCGCGCCGACCGTCAGCAGCTGGTCGTAGAATTCGCTCGGCGGCGACGGTTCGCCGAACCGCTCGATCCATTCCTCGCGGATGTCCATGATCTCCTGCATGCCGATCAGGTAGCCGAGAACATAGGTTGGACGTTCCGTGTACATGCCGACTTCCAGTTCCGCCGCGTAACGCTCAAACCGTACGCGCTCCGCCAGGAAGTCGACCGCTTCCTCGAACGTCATCTGACCGGTATGCAGGCTGACATCGAGGATCACCCGGGCCGCGCGCCACAGCCGGTTGCGCAACTGTGTCAGGCGGACGTCGTCACCGGTCAGGAATCCTTCCTCGTACATCAACTCCTCGGTAAAGAGACCCCAGCCTTCCGAGAAGATCGGCTCGCGCACCACCTTGCGCAGCAGGCGCGGGTTCTCGCGCGTCTTCAGCGCGTCGACGTGGTGGCCGGGATAGGCCTCATGCACGGCGATGATCGGGATCCAGGCATCATGGTGCGAGCGCAGGCGCTGCGCCTGTTGCTCCGGCGTCATCCAGTCCTCGATCGGCGTCAGCACCAGTTGGCCTTCCAGGCCATCGCCGAACGGATCGACCGACTGGAAGGTGCCGAACGGCGAGGAACGGCGCATGGCGGGCGGGGTGTCGACCGTGACGACGCGCTCGCCTTCGGGCAGCGTGACGATGCCATGCTCCCGGACGAAGGCCTGCGCGGCGTCGATGGCCTCCTGGTAAGCCTGCTTGATTCCGTCGGCCGGGGGGTGCTCGTCCTTCAGCCGCTCGTAAACCTCGCTCCAGTGCTTGCCCGGCTCGATGCGCTCGGCGACTTCCTGCGCCAGCGCCTCGGTCTCTTCGAACGCGGCCCTGCCGCGGGCCAGGATGGCGTCGGCGTCGTCGTCGAGATGCCAACGGTGCCGGAGGATGTAATCGTACTGTTCCTTGCCAATTGCCCAGGAGCCGGTCGACCGCGGCAGCAGGTCGGTTTGCAGGAACGCCAGGTAGGCCGCCAGCGCCTCGATGGCCGCATTCGCGGTCTGCATGTAATCCTCGCGGTTGACCGTCGGCTGATCCGCCAGGGTTGCAGCGCCCTCGCGCAGGCTCGCGAGCGTACCCTCCGTCTTGAAGACCGCGCCCTCCGTGAATCGCTGCGGCGGGTTTTTCAGGTTGCGCTTTGCGTGCTCCAGCCGCTCCGGAATCTGCGCGAGAAGGCCTTGCAGCGAAACGGCGCGTTCGGCGGCCGGCTCCACCGCCTGCTGTTCCAGCAGACGCCCGATCTGCCGCGCCGGGACGTACAGCGAGGCGTCGTTTTCCCAGAGGCGGCGCTGCTCGGCGGTGTGGATTTCCGATTCCAGGATGCCGATGACCGCCTTGCGGTCGATCGCGGCCTCGAGCGGCAGCCTCGCGGCGTCGACGGCCCGGAACTGGTCCAGCAGCTCGCGGTCGGATGCGATCTCGTCCAGGAACGCCTCGGCGGATACCGGCCGCAACTCGGTGCGCTCGCTCTCGGAGCGCCTGGACTCGACGAACCGCTCGATCAGCGCGTCCAGCCGGGTGGTGGCTTCCTGCGCCGGATTCGCGGCCGCAGGCTGTTCGTCGAGCCCCTCCGCGCGCGGCGCGGCGGGATCCTGCGGCTCACCGCAGGCCGCGAGGAGGCCGCAGCACAGCAGCGCCATGATGATCCATCCCGCGCTGGATGCGCGTGGATGCCCCGAGGATGGGGTCGCGTC
>DATABW010000117.1:0-8342 GCA_036259375.1 Woeseiaceae bacterium | reverse complement strand
CTGACCGCGATATTTAGTCCCAGGCCCAGGCCTTCTTCCGATCCGCCGTCGCGCCCCAACCGGTCGAAAGCCCGGAACATCCGGGATTCGCCTTCGCAGTCGAAGCCGATGCCGTTGTCGCGCACGCAATATACCGGGACGCCGTCCTGCATCTCGAATCCGACATCGATACGGCGATCGTCCTTGTAGCGTGTGTACTTGAGGGCATTACCGAGAAGGTTCATGATGAGCGTGCGAACCAGCGTGGGATCGGCATCCGCCTCCGGGAGGTCGCTGATTTCGAAGTGAACCGGCGGAGGCGGCTCGGACGCGGACAACTCTTCGAAAATGTCCGTGACCATCTCCTTGAGGTTCACTCGCTCGCGGCGAAAGGTCGCATGCGAGATGATGGACAGCCCGAGCAGGCGGTCGAGAATCTCGGCCATGCGCTTGACTCCCGAGGATGTCCGCTGCAGCGCCGTAACGCCGTCCTCGCCGAGCACTCTGCCGTATTGCTGCTCGAGGAGCTGCGTGTTGACCGAGATGGAATTCAACGGGTTCCGAAGGTCATGTGCGACGGAATCGGTGATGGTCCCGAGATCCGCCGAGCGGGCGGCAAGCTCCTTTGTGCGTTCCGCGATTTGCTCTTCGAGGTTGCGGTTGAGCTCCGCCAGCTGTTCCTCGGCAACTTCAGCCGCGTGTGCCCGGGACCGGGCCCGCCCGTTTTCAAACAACAGCAGCCCGACGAGGGCGGCGATAGCCAGCCCGGTATACAGCACTGCGGTCAACGCCGGCGCTTTCGTCGACAGCGCGAAGTCTTCGGTGGGTGTGTGGATGACCTTCCAGAGGTTACCCATCGACGTGCGAATCATCCCGGCGTGACTGTGGCTTTCAGCCACGCCCCCGGCGGGTTCTCCCCGCCTGTACAGGAGTACTTCGTCCCACCATACGGAGATGGAGTAACCCGGCGACACGTCCCGCAGCATGGCGTCGAACGAGGTCCAGGCATCGATGACTGCAACCAGAACGCCCTCTTCGCCGACGAGGTGCACCTCGTACCGCGGACGGCCGTCCTCACCCATGAACGGGCCGAGGATGGCTTCGTCGTGGACGCCTTCGGATCGTGCCAGCATTTCCTGCGCGGCCGCCCATTCCTCTTCGGTCGGGCGGTAGTCGAATTCCGGATGCTCGGAAGTGCGTATGTAATTAACTCCCCGCGCGGCGTCCCGCCAGAGAATCATCTCCACGCCATCGAAGTAGACAAGGTCGATGCCGGTCTCCGCCGCCCGCTGCTCGCGTGGCAGGTGCGCGTATCTCGACCAGTACAGGTGCACGTTTCTCAGCGCATGCAGCATCATATCGACGTTCCGGATGAGCTGGCTCCGGGCGGCGCCGGACTCGGACTCGGCGATACGAGCCCTCTGTGCGTCATGGGTGCTCTTCAGTATCTGCCATGTCACGATCGTCGCCGCGGCGATTGCCAGCATTGCGAGCACGGATATGACGAAGCGCTTCAGCACCCTGAGGCTTGCCTGTACAACGGAGTGAGCCCGGAATTGTCGGGCTCAGGATACGGCAGGTCAACCGAAGCGTATCAACCGGTTAGCACCGCCGGCTCGAAACGGGATTCGATAAGGTCGGCCAGCTCGGTCGGGGACACCGGTTTTATGAGGAATTCGTCGAATCCGGCGTCCGTCGCCTTGCGGCGGGCATCCCGGCTGCTGTAGCCGGTCAGCGCGACCAGGAACATCTCCTCGCCGCCGAGGCCGGCGCGCAACTGCCGAGCGACTTCGAAGCCGTCGTATTGAGGCAGGCCGATGTCGATCACTGCCGCATCGGGCTGCACCTCCGCCGCCACGGAGATTCCTTCCAGCCCGTCGGCAGCGGCGAACGTGCGGAAGCCGTAGTGGCGCAGCATGGTCAGAAGCGCGTGCCTGGCGTCTTCGTTATCCTCGACCAGCAGCACTTTCCGCAGCTGGTGGACCTTTACGGCCCCGGCCGGAGGAGGGGCCGCAGCTTCCGGCTGGTCGATTGCGGGGAAGCGCAATACGAAACGTGCTCCCTTGTCCGTGCCCCCGCTTTCGGCGAGTACCGAGCCGCCATGTAGCTCGGTCAGGCGCTTCACGAGCGTCAATCCGATACCCAGCCCGCCGATGCCGCGATCGATCGAGGTCTGCCCCTGCACGAAGAGATCGAAGACCTGCGGCAGCAGTTCCGCGGAAATTCCGATGCCGTCGTCGATGATCTCAAAAACCGCCTCTCCGTCTTCGTGACGCACGGAAACCCGGATCGTGCCTCCCGCCGGAGTGTACTTGGCGGCATTCTCCAGGAGATTGCAGGCGATCTGCTCGATTCGGGCGCCATCGCCATTGATCCAAACCGGAGACGTCTCGATGTGCACGTCCAGGTCTTCGAAGGTCGACGTCCTCTCCAGGGTGCGGGCCGCCTCCGCGATCGCGTGGCCCAGGTCCAGCGGCGCCAGCTTCAGGCGCACCTTTCCGGAATTGGCACGGCCTACGTCCAGCAGGTCGTCGACGAGTCGGGTCATGTGTTCGACCTGGCGGGATATGATCGTTACCGCCTCGCTCGCCACCTTGCTGCCACGGCGGCCGGCATTCAGGACCTGGGTCGCCGATGTCAGCGCGCCCAGCGGATTGCGCAGCTCGTGCCCGAGCATGGCCAGGAACTCGTCCTTTGCGCGGTCGGTCGCACGCAGCTTTTCCTCGCGTTCGCCCACGGCGCGTGCGGAAGCGATCAGCGCGCGGCTGACGTCGCGCACTTCGCGCACCGCTGCGCCTGCCGGTGGCGAGATCTTCGTCCCTCGACCCAGCGCCTTGGCCGCCTCGGCCAGTTCTACTATCGGCTCCGCAATGCGCCGGCTGAAACCGGCGGCGAGCATGACCGCGATCAGCAGGGCAAACAGCAGCCAGACCGCGAGCAGCAGCATCGTGTGGTCGGTGATCGCCTCCACGTCGGATGCCGGAATGGCCATCGCCACCGTCCACCCGCTGCGTTCGGACCGGCTGTAGGGGGTGTAGATCTCTTCGCCTTGGGCCAATTCGTGGTGAATCCAGGCCTCGCCGGTGTTGTTCAGTGCTTCGCGCAGGTTCGCCGCGATCGCCTCGCCGGGAAACTCGTCATTCGTGGAAGTCCTCGCGACTACGTTACCGTTGCGGTCCAGGACTGCCGCAATCCAGTCCCGCTGCAGTCGTTGGGGCGTCAGGAGATCGAGGACGGATTGCGCATCCACCGCGGCGGCAAGCACCAACAGTTCGCCCGCTACCTCTACCGGTACGCTGATGCTGAAGGTACGGCCGCCGCCGTCCGTGTTCAGGCTGCTGATGGCCGGCATCTTGTTCCTCAGGGTTCGTTCGACTTCGGCCCGGTCGATGGCCGGACGCCCGGCGGCGTCGGGACGGGACACCGACAGGATCGGCTCACCGGACGGCTGCAGCAGTGCAATGGCTCTCCAGTGGCCATGCATCGGCAACAGGCGGGCCGACTGGCGGCGAAAGTCATCCAGCTCACCCAGTTGCAGGGGGTACGACGTTGCCAGACCCTGCAGGCTGGTGAGATGGCCGTTCAGTTCCGTGTCGACGGCGGTTAGGAGGGCGTGCGTGCGTTCGATCGCGCCGCGTTCGAATGCTGCCCTCTCGCGCTCCGCGACCCAAAGAGTAGTCGCTACGCCGAAGACGGAAACCGGCAGCAGGACCGCGAGCGTCAGCACGAGCAAATGGGACCGGAGCTTCATCGTGTCGTTACGGTGCCGTCGGTTCCGGCGATCGTCACGGGGCGCGGCCGAACCCTACTTCACCGATTTCAGGTGTTTGCGTTTCGCCCGTGTCCTGACGATCTGGAACCACCTGAACTTCTTGTTGGCGCTCGAGGCGGATATGATGAACCACAATGCGGAGGCAAAAATTACGGCGATCGCGAGCAGCGCGAAAACCGTCATCGGTATGCCTGAGTCGCCGTTCAGAAAGTCCAAGTGCCGTTACCTCTTCGAAAGCCAACCGGCGCGAGTGAGCGGTAAATCTTGCCCACGCGTGTAAAGATTATCCGGTTGGCGTCCGGCGCTCCGGCCGCGCTGGCCGGGCATCGTACCCGGTCAATTTCCGGCGCCATCGCCCCGGACCGGCTTCATCTTCGCTGTCAGGCATGATGCAAGTCCCATACCAGATTGCCCGGTGCCGGCCGGTGCCGTCCCGGGCGGAGCAGGCGGAGCTGCTACATGGTTGGCACAGGACTTGCAACATTTACAACCGGGAGAGGAACGAAAAACTATGCAGATCCTGGTAGTAGAAGATAACGATGTAGTCGCCGACGGGCTTTCCAGGGCGTTGGGCATGCTGGATACGGAAGTGTCGGTGCATACAGCGCCGGACCTGCGTTCGGCACAGTCGCTGCTGCGTGGCGGCACCAAGATCGATGTCGCCCTGGTGGACCTCGGGCTGCCCGATGCACAGGGACTGGAGGCGCCCACGAAACTGAAAATGATTTCGCCGGGCATGGTAATCGTGGTGATCACCGGTAACAGCTCCTCGGATACGGCCCTCAACCTGATACGCCTCGGCATCCAGGATTACATACCGAAGAGCGAGGCGACCCCCAAACGGGTGCTCCGGACCATCCGGCTTGCGCGCGAGCGACACGAGCGGGAGCTGCGGCTGCGCCGCATCGCCTGCGTCGACCAGCTGACGGGCTCTCTGAACCGGCGAGGGCTGCTGGCCGCGGTCCAGAATTCCGCCGAGGCCATCGCGCGCCTCAGCATGTCGTCCGCCCTGATGACGGTCGACATCGATCTTTTCAAGAGCATCAATGATACGTTTGGTCATCCCATCGGGGATATGATCCTCCGGCAGAGCTGTCGGCGAATCGCGCATTGCGTGCGCGAGAATGACGTGGTGGGCCGCGCCGGCGGTGACGAGTTCTGGGTGATAGTGAACGGCTTTACCAAGCCCGAAAACGTCCCGGCGATTGCCTCCAAGATGCTGCAGGGCTTCGGCAGTCCGTTCCGGGTGAATTCCAGGAACATCGAGGTCGGCGTGAGCATTGGCGTCGCGCTGATGCCCGAGCATGCCGCGACCGTGGAGGACTGGATTGAAAAATCCGACGTGGCGCTGTACGAAGCGAAGCGCCGCGGCCGTAACCAGTGGATGATGTACGAAAACGGGATGACCTCGCCGCACGCTAGCTCCCATCCCCTTGAGGTGGCCAAATAAACTGGGGGGTGTGGCGCGCCGGAAGCCCGCGGGGCGGGCGCTTCCCGAAGCCGAGGCCCGCGCGACTCGAGAAGAATGCCGTCCGACCCGGCACGCGCCCGATCCCCCCGACGGGGTGGGCGGCGTCAGCTCGGGCCGTAGAGGCGGGCCGCAGGCCGGAGGCTCTTTGGGGCGAACCGGCTGGTGAACGTGCGGCTCCCAAAAGACAAGGAGTTCCGTATACTATGTTTCCCCCGACGAACGACCCCTTGCGGTTTCGTCCGCAGGGTTCCTTGCGCTGAAGCCACGGACCATCGAGGAAATGGCAAGAATCTTACTGGTTGACGACGACGCCGACTTCACGGCAGCCACGCGAACGCTCCTGCAGGCAGAGGAGCACGATGTGGAGACCGTGGGCACGCTGGCGGAGGCGAGCGGTGCGCTCGACCGCGAAACCTTCGACATGTTGTTCGTCGATCTCGCGCTGCCGGACGGCAGCGGGCTCGAACTGATCCAGGACGAAGGTCCGAAAGCGGTCATCATCACCGGCCATCCTTCGATGGAATCGGCGATTCGCGCCGTCCGGGGCCGGGTTGTCGACTACCTGGTGAAGCCGCTCGACAAGAGCCAGTTGATCAGGAGTATCGAGTCCGTCGCGGCCGAGCCGCGGGAGCAGCGGCGACCTTCGTTCGAGGCCGTGCAGCCCTCCAACATGATCGGCGAATCGCCGGTGATGAAGTCGCTCTTCAAGTCGATCGCGGAGTACGGTCCGACGGACGTCACGATACTCGTCACCGGAGAGAGCGGCACGGGCAAGGATCTGGTGGCGCAGGCGCTGCACAACACCTACAACGCCGATGCCCAGTTCGTACCCGTGAACTGCGGCGCTATTCCGCGGGAACTGGTAGCCAGCGAGCTCTTCGGTCACGAAAAAGGCAGCTTTACCGGGGCGGCAGCCAAACGGGTCGGCGTTTTCGAGCGGGCGAAACGCGGCACCGTTTTCCTCGACGAAATCGGCGAGTTGCCGCTCGACCAGCAGGTAACGCTACTGCGTGTGATGGAGACCCGTTCGATGCTGCGCGTCGGTGGTGAGAAAGAAATTCCGATGATGGCGCGCATCGTCGCCGCTACCAACAAGGATCTCGAGAAGGAAGTCAGCGACGGCAACTTTCGCGAAGACCTGTTCTTCCGGCTGATGGTTTTGCCCATCCACGTTCCGCCGCTGCGCGAGCGCGATGGCGACGTCAGCTTGCTGGCGAACTATTATCTCCAGCAGTATTCACGGGAACACGGGACACCCGCGGAGTTCTCGTCAAACGTGCTGGCGAAACTTGAGCGCTACCATTGGCCCGGCAACGTGCGGGAGCTGAAGCATACCGTGCTGCGCGCCGCCATCCTGAACCGCGGCCGGGAGCGTATCGATACGCTGCCGGAAAACTTCGATCATCCGCCGCGATGGTCCGATGACACCAACAGCCTCCGCGCGGGCATGTCCATACGGGAAGTGGAGAAGACGCTCATCGAGAAAACACTCGAGCATTTCGACGGTAACAAGAAGCTCACCGCCGAAGCGCTTGGTATCAGTTTGAAGACCCTGTACAACCGGTTGTGCGAGTACGAGGAAGAGAACACGGTTTAACGACATGCCGTTGAATGAAACAGAAAGGCAGGGCCTGAAGGATGCGTTGCACAAGATGAACAACGCGCTGAACTCCATATCCATGCAAGCGGAGCTCGCCCGGATGTACGTCGAGCGGAATGACAGCGCCAAGGTACTCGAAGCCCTCGATATCGTGATGGCGCAGTGCCGTCAGTGCAGCACGATCACCCGCAGTACGCAGGAGCTGTTCGAGGACGAGTAGTCTCGCGGCTCACCGCTTTGCGATAATCCAGATTGCGTGCACGATGCCGGGTATATACCCCAGCAACGTCAGCAGGATATTGATCCAGAACTGCGCACCTATCCCGACTTGCAGGAACACGCCTAGCGGCGGCAGCAGGATGGCTAAAATGATGCGGATGATGTCCATGGGCGAGTCCTCGTATCAAGCTCAGCCTGTGCCCGACCGACGTTCGCGGCCGCCGCCCTGTATCGCGTCGTAATTCGCCTGCGCAAATTCCCAGTTGATCAGGTACTGCAGAAACGCCTCTGTGTAGCGGTCGCGCTCGTTCTGGAAGTCCAGGTAGTACGCGTGCTCCCAGAGATCCAGCGTCAGTAACGGTACGCTGGATGTCGTCAGCGGGTTGTGCGCGTTCGGAGTGGAAAAGATGTCCAGTTCGCCGCCGTCGGCAACCAGCCAGACCCACCCGCTTCCGAACTGGCCGACAGCAAGTTCCTTAAACCGTTTGCGAAACGCGTCCAGGCCGCCGAACTTGTCGTCTATTTTCCCGGCGAGTGAGCCGTGCGGTTTACCGTCGCTGTCCTCCGACATGCTGTTCCACAGGAACGTATGGTTCCATGTCTGCGCGGCGTTGTTGAAGACAGCCTGATCCTCACTCTCGAAAGAAGCCCTGATCACGTCCTCGAGGGCCATCTCCTCATAGCGCGTCCCGTCAGTAAGCTTGTTCAGTTTGTTCAGGTATCCGGTGTGGTGCTTGCCGTAGTGATAGTTGAGCGTCTCCTCGGAGATGTGCGGCTCCAGCGCATCACGATTGTACGGCAGATCGGGAATTTCGAATTTCATCGGTCTTGTCTCCTTGGTCCTTCTTCAAAGACTGTAGTAACGGTCGATCATCGCGTGCCATTCGGGGTCTGCCGTGTTCGGCCAGTGGTGCTTGTCGAATCCCGGCGCGTTCTCGAGCTTCTCCTTATCAGCATCGAGGACGAACTGCTCCGATTCCGTGTCGACCTTCAATGCCTGCATCGGAACAGCGAAAAGCTTGTCGCCGACTCCCATCAAGCCACCGAAGGAAATGACGACGTAGTCAACGATTCCCGTGGTGGTATCAAGCATGAAATCTTCGACGCGGCCGAGCAGTTCGTCGTCGTAGTTCACGACCTTGCGGCCTTTCAGGGTGTTGGCGGACAAGTGCACCGCACGCTCCTCGTAATGACCGGCAGGGGCCTGGTCAAGCGTGTGATTGAAGGTTCTATGCCAGCACTGGCGGAGGGGTTCCCCGGAAAAGAATGGCCGGCCGTCGACATCAGTCGGCGGCCGGCCA
>DATABW010000116.1:0-6704 GCA_036259375.1 Woeseiaceae bacterium | reverse complement strand
GCCGAAGAACAGGCCCTCCACTATGCCGATGTTGCCGTAGAGCGCATAAACGATGCTGAGGTCCAGGATCGAAACGAAACCCGGCAATACGAAGAGGGTGCCGGCGATCAGTCCGCCTTTCGTATTGTGCAGCAGCCATCCAATGTAGATAGCGAGCTGCTGCGCCTCCGGACCCGGGAGAAGCATGCAGTAGTTGAGCGCATGCAGAAAGCGGTTCTCCCCGATCCATTTCCTCTCGTCGACCAGGATGCGGTGCATAACCGCGATCTGGCCTGCCGGTCCGCCAAACGAAAGGGCGGCGATACGCGTCCACACTCGAACCGCGTCGCGAAACGCAATGCGGTGCTCGTCAGGTGCAGGAGATTTCCCCATTGCCGTCCCGACGCTTCCTGCCTTCGCCATGCTGGTCTCCGGGCGGTTCAGAGCCGCGGTGCCCTATACGGACGGCCCGTGTAAGAACGTAGCATGGCGCCGATAAAGAGCAACGGCTGTATCATCATCGTTGCCTGCCGAGCCTGCGCAGCCTGCGCGACGCGCAGCGCTGACGATCTCATCCGCGAGACTGAGCAAAGTGCTGCTTCGAACCGGGGCCCTGCACCATGACCAGGAACGCGGCCTTGAGGCCGGTGCAGGCGGATGGCGAAGACGATTAAGATCGCCAAACGGGGACTGAAACAATGAACAAAGCTGGGGCATGTGTGAATGGAAGAAACCGGCCTGACTGAGGCGGCCAGAATCAGTAGGTTTACGGGTGTGCTGTTGTCGGCGCTCGCGTGCCTGATGGTCCCCCTGCAGGCCATCAGCCAGGCGGACCTGCAGGACCGCCTCCGCGTCCGCATCGAAGCGGCCTTCCTCGCCGGCAGCATGGAAGTCATGGACGAGCGCGTCCAGGCGCGTAATACCCTCCAGCGCGTGTATACCGCCCGCGGGTTCGCGCCCATGTGGGTCTCCGCGGAGGGGCTGACGGAGCGGGGCCAGCATCTTGCCGACTGGCTGGAGACGGAACCGCAGAAGCACGGGTTGCGGCCCGCCGACTACCATCTCCGCTCCGTGAGCCGGCTGGAAGACGAAGATCGTGCCGGCGCGCTGGTGGATCTGGAACTCGCCCTGTCCGACGCCTTCGCGATGCTCGCCAGCCATTTTCTCGCGGGGCGGCTGAACCCGGAGTCGCTCGACCCCGAGTGGTTCGCCAGCCGGCGGCATCGCGACCTGCTGCCCGTCATCGAGAAAGCCGCGACCATGCGGGCGCCAGGTGATGCTTTAGCGGAACTGCTGCCGAACGGCGAGGGATATGCCCGCCTCGTCCAGAAGCTCGCGTCCCTCCGGGACATCCTCGCCCGAGGCGGCTGGCCGTCAGTCGATCCCGGCCCGACATTGCGCCAGGGCGATGCCGGCCCGCGCGTGCTGCAGGTGGCTGAGCGCCTTCGCAGATCCGGCTACTACGAAGGCGCCGGCGCGGAGGCATTCGGCACCGATCTCGCCGCCGCCGTGAAGCGTTTCCAGGCTGTCCACGGCCTGGCGGCGGATGGCGTGATCGGCCAGGCGACACTGCGGGCGCTGAACGTCTCCCCGCAGACGCGCGTGGAGCAGGTCATCGTCAACCTCGAGCGTTGGCGCTGGCTGCCTGAAGATCTTGGTGAGCGGTACATCATCGTCAACATCGCCGGATTCGATCTCGACGTCATCGAGCATGGCGAGAACCGGATGTCCATGCGCGTCGTGGTGGGGCAGCCGTACCGCCGTACGCCGGTTTTCTCCGGCACCATGACGTACCTCGTGCTCAACCCGTGGTGGGAAGTGCCGCGTAGCATCGCGGTAAAGGACAAGCTGCCGCTCATCAAGTCGGATCCCGCCTACCTCGAGCGCCAGGGCTATTCGCTGTTGACCGGGTGGGGCGCGGACGAACAGGCTCTCGACGCCGCTGCGATCGACTGGAGCGGCGTTACGGCTGCCAGCTTCCGTTTCCGGCTGCGGCAGAAGCCGGGGCCCCAGAATGCGCTCGGCCGGGTCAAGTTCATGTTCCCGAACCCGCACTCGGTGTACCTGCACGACACGCCCTCCCGGGAGCTGTTCGCGAAGGATATGCGTTCGTTCAGTTCCGGCTGCATCCGGCTCGAGCATCCGCTGGAGCTCGCGGAGTTGCTGTTGTCGAGCACAGAAGCCTGGCGCCGTCCCGACATCGACCGTGCCCTTGCGAGCGGCCGCGAAACCATCGTCAAGCTGCCTCGACCCATTCCCGTCCATCTCCTGTACTGGACGGCCTGGGCCGACGAGGACACGGTCCACTTCCGCGACGATATCTACGGACGTGACGAACGCGTGCTGCGAGAGTTGCGCAAAGCGCCGCCGGGGCCGGACAACGGTCCGGCATGAGCCGCTGGCTCCTGTTGCTGCTCGTGGCGGGCCCGGCGTCCGCTTACGATTCCGGACGCGCCGCGTTCTCGGTTCGGGTCGACGACCTCGTCATTCCTTACCGCACGTTTGCCGTGTTCGTGCTGCCGGCCGAGCAGTTCGACATCGAAGTGATCGGGAGCGGTGCGCCGGCTGTCCTCTACACCAGCGCGGGGAAGGCAACAGCGGTCTCGGAAAGGAACTGGCTCGCAACGGCGCCCTCCCGGCCCGGCGCCTACGCGATCACGATCCGGCGCGGCCAGGACCGGATGCAGCTCAACGTCGTGGTCATGCACCCGTCGAGCAAAGTGGTGAACGGGCGCCTTAACGGGTTTCGTATCGGTGCTTATCCCGCCCGGGCGCTGAACGGCGACCCGATCTACCTGCCGCCGGACGGTTTTATCGACCTGAACGCCAAGACGGCCGCGCTGGCGCTCTCTCCGCACTTCGCGCTATCGCAGTTCCCGTCCAAGCAGCCCGGCGGCTACCCGAAGTACCTGGTACTGCAGGAGCGGCTGCTGTTGAAACTGGAGTTGCTGCTGGAGCAGGTGAATGCGAGGGGATTCCCCGCCGACACGCTCACGATCATGAGCGGCTACCGCACGCCCTGGTACAACGAGACGATCAAGAACGTGCCGTACAGTCGTCACGTGTACGGCGGAGCGGCCGACGTGTTCGTCGATATTGTCGCGCCGGACGGCATCATGGACGACCTGAACCGCGACGGCCGAACCGATCACAGGGATGCCCAGACGCTGTATGCCTGGGCGCACGGACTTTACGGCCGCCATGAACATCGCCGGCTCCGCGGGGGCCTCGGCGTTTACGATGCCACGCCGGCGCACGGGCCTTTCCTGCACATAGACGCTCGTGGCAAGCGGGCGCGCTGGGGCCTTTTGCCCTGACGGCGGGCCCGGCGCTTCCTGGTCCTGTGCTGGATGAGGAACAGCTGCTGCTGGGCGTTCGTCGGTACGGACGGCGCGAATTCACGACCGCAGTGACGGAGAGGTAAACTGCCCGAGAGCTGATCGGAACTACCATCTGCAGGGGGACACCATGAATACAGGTATTTTCAGGGCAACCGCGATCGTGCTGCTCTTCTTCACCCTGGCGGCCTGCGATCCCGCGCCGCAGGATGTGCCGGAAACGGGTGAAGCCCCTGCGGCGAGCGACAGCGACAGCGGCGCGCCACTGGAAGTCGGCGAGCACCAGTGGACCACCGATGATGGCAACACCGTGCCGTACACCGTAACGGGCGAAGGTGATGCCACCGTCGTACTCGTCCACTGCTGGATGTGCGACAGGACGTTCTGGTCGGAGCAGGTGCCGGCGCTATCGGAGCACTACCGCACCATCGCTCTCGACCTGCCGGGCCACGGGGAGGCCACTGCCAATCGCGAGAACTGGACCGTATCCGCCTTCGGCGAAGACGTTGCCGGACTGATCGAAGACCTGGGCCTGGACAACGTCGTGCTGGTCGGCCACTCGATGGGCGGACCGGTGTCCCTGCGTGCCGCCGCACAGCTCGGAGATCGCGTTCGCGGTATCGTCGCCGTCGACACACTGCACAACGCAGACGCCGAGTTCTCCGGCGAGCAGGTCGATGCGTTCATCAGCGCGATGGAAGCCGATTTCGAGGGGACGTGCAGCGGGTTCGTGCAGCAGATGTTTCCCGAAGAGGGCGTGGACGAGACAATGGCCCAGGTCCAGGAAAGCAGTTGCGCGGAAGGCCACGCGGAGGCCGGAACGGCCCTGATCAAGGATTTCGGCCGCATCGACATGGGTCAGTGGATGAGCGAAGCCGGCGTGCCGATTCGCGCCATCAATGCAGCCGCGCCCAACCCCACCCTGGTAGAGGTGAATCGCAAGTACGCGGATTTCGATGCCGTGCTGGTGGAGGATGTGGGGCACTACCTCCACATGACCCGGCCGGAGAAGTTCAACCCGTTGTTACTGGCCGCAATCGACGGGATTCTTCTCGAAGCCCGGCAGTAGTCACCCGGCGGCGGCGCGACGGTGGCCGCTGTCTTCCTCTTCCGGTCCCGGGCGAGGCTCGTTCTGTGGCGGTTCGGCGCCCGGCAGGAACTCCGCGTACTCGCTCGGAAGGATGGGCGAACCGTGGTGTCGGGCGATGACCTTGGTCGTGTTGGCGCCGAAAAACAGGACCACCGCGGTGTAATACACCCAGACCATGAACACCACGGCGGAACCGGCCGCGCCATAAGCCGAGCCGACCGCGGCGTGGCCGAGATACAGGCCGATGGCGTAATTGCCGATGGTCAGCAGCAGCGCGGTGAGTACCGCGCCTACGATCGTGTCGTGCCAGGAGATCTCCACGTCCGGGACGTAACGAAACAGCATGGCGAGAACGAGCGCGACCAGCGTCAGCGACACGAGGTTGTTGATGATCGTGGAAAGCATGGCTGCGCCGGGGAACAGGGTGGCCAGGTATTCCTGCAGGCCGCTGATCGCCGCCTGCAGCACCAGCGAGGCCAGCATCAGGAAGGCGAGCCCCAGGACCACGCTGAGCGAGATCAGCCGGGCTCGCGCGAAGCCCAGGACGGCATTCGACGGCTTCGCCTGCACGTCCCACACCCGGTTCAATGATTTCTGCAGGTGCGCAAAGATGGTCGTCGCGCCGAAGATCGTCAGTACGGAGCCAATGATCATGGAGAGCGCGTTCTTCGGCGACTCCGACGCTCTCTGCATCACCGTCTGCAACAGCGATGCCCCGTCGGAGCCGACGAGTTGCCGCGCCTGCGACACCAGCGCCTCGCGCACTTGTGCCTCGCCCATGAGCATGCCCGCGGCGCCGATGATCACGAGCAGCAGCGGTGCGATCGACAGCAACGTGAAATAGGCCAGCGCCGCCGCCATTTCGAACGGGTTGTCCTGGGGAAACGTGCGCACCGAGTCCCAGGCAATGGAGCCGGCTTCCTTCAGCTTCCCGAACATGGCTGCGTTCCTTGTTACAGGTTTCTGACTGCCGCAGCATCCTGCAATCCCTGTGCCAATGTTTGCAGGAGGGACGGCCGGCGCTCAAAGGCTCGACAGCTGCCTCCGCGATCGCCAGCCGAGGTAAAAAGTGCCGATAACGCCCAGCGACGCCATCCCCACCAGCAGCCGGAACGACTCGGAATACCCGTGGTTCTCCAGCACCCAGCCGATGATCTCCTCCTGGAAAATCGGCCCTATCGATCCCAGCCCGTTGATGATGCCGGCCGCCACGATGGCGCCGTTGCGCCCGCCGACGTCGATCGCGCCGACGCCGGCCAGCAGGGAATCGGGGCCCATCAGCATGAAGCCGCACACGGAGAGCGCAATCGCGAACAGCCAGACGGAGGCGCCGCCGGCCCATGCCAGGAACAGGAAACCCAGGAACATTCCGAACGTCATGAGCACAATCGTCTGGTAGCGCCGGCCTTTGAACACGCGGTCGGACGCCCAGCCCGCGGCGAGCACACCGAGGAAGCCCACCCAGTCGAAGACCGTCGAGACGTAGCCGGCATTGTCCGCATCCAGCCCGAACAGCTGCTCTATCGCCATAGGCGACCAGCTGTCCAGCGCGTAGCGCAGGAACTTGAACACGAAGTAGACGGAGCCCATGAACAGGATGGTCACCACTACCTGGCGGCTCCACCCGAGGCCGTTCACAGGGGGCGCAGGCGCGCCCGGCTCGAGCTCGACTTCCTCCACCAGCGGTTCGAGCCCGACGTCTTCCGGCTTGTCACGCTCGAAGACATAAAACACGATCCACACGCCCAGCATGATCGCCGCCGCCCCCCAGAACGACCAGGCCCAACCGAGAAATCCGAGCATGAAAGCGGCGAACGTCTTCGCGAGTATGCTGCCGAGCTGGTAGCAGGTCGCCCACACCGCCATGACGCGGCCTCGCTCACGGCGGGTCAACCAGTGGCTCAGCACGCCGACGTTTCCCGGCCAGCCCGTTGCCTGCGCAAAACCGTTGATCACCATCAGCGCGACCATGGGCCAATAACCCGCCGGCCCCAGGAGGCTGGTGAACCCGAAGCCTACGTTGCACGCCACGGTAATGCCCATGCCGGCCAGCAGCAGCGTCCGGACCGCCATCCTGCGCCCCAGCAGACTGGTGAGGAACTGGCCGAGCATGTAGGCGACTAGAAAGGCGGTGAAGATATGCGCGAGCTCGGAGGTCGTGATCTGCAGGCTGTCCTGCACCGACGACTTCACGATCGCGAAATTTTTCCGGCAGAAGTAGAACCCGGCGTAGGACAGCCAGGTGGTCGTGAGGATCCGGACCCGCCACACCGTCCGCGGCGACTCGTTCCTGTCAT
>DATABW010000115.1:0-2471 GCA_036259375.1 Woeseiaceae bacterium | reverse complement strand
GTCCATATCTGGCGCCAGCCGAGGTTCGTGGTCTCGCGACGGCTCAACAACACCTCGCCATAAGCGGTCGTGTCGTCGGTAAGCTGGTACTCGCCTTCGACGAACACCGTTGCGACTTCAGCCTTCGGCACCAGCGTCGTCAGGTCCTGAATGTCAGGCTCGGCATCCAGCAGGGAATCCGTGAGTCGATCACCCCGCCCGATGGGAAACCAGCCTGCCGGCGCGGTCATATGGTTGGGATTGGTCGGAGCCTCGAGCGGCGGGACACCGTTTGCTGCCAGCGCACCGTCATGGTCGTACTGCATCAGGAACACCGGCGGCCCGGCGTTCGTGGTGCCATCGCCGTATTCCTCGGCGTAGTCGTAAACCCAGATGTGCCCCCACGGCAGATCGTAGCAGTGATAGTCGTCGGTCCGCGGGTCGACCAGGTCGGCGCGCTGGCCGTTGGTCGGGTCGAAGACGTAATCCTGGTTGCAGGCGAAGAAGTCGCGGTCGCCGCGCTGGAGGATCTCCTGATTGCTGTAGTCGCCCGTCACGCGGAAGTACCCGCGGTCCAGCTGCGTGCCCCAGGAACCGCTGAGGCGCAGATGCTCGCCGCCCGACTGGGCCGGCTGCGAATAAAAGGCGCTGAACTCGCCGCCCTCATCCTCGCGCGTGATGATGTTCACGACGCCGGCGATCGCGTCGGAGCCATAGATCGAAGAGGCGCCGTCCTTCAGGATCTCGACGCGCTCGATCGCGGCCAATGGAATCGTGTTGAGGTCGAATGCGGAGACCGAGCCCTGCACGCCCGAGGGCCCGGCGCGCCGGCCGTTCAGGAGCACCAGGGTGCGGTTGGCGCCCAGTCCCCTGAGCGACAGGGTCGAAGTGCCGAGGCCGCCGTTCACCACGTTGACCGAGGACAGCGCGGGGGTGACCTGCGGCGATCCCGCCGCGACCGTGCTCGTCTGCAGCAGGGAAGCGACGTCGGCGATGCCGCGGACGTCCGCCATCTCGGTCGTCACCACTTCCATGGGCGCGGCGCTCGAGAAGGTGTCCGTGCGGATGCGCGACCCGGTGACGACGATCTGCTCGACGTTCCCGGCCTCTTCCTCGCGATTCCCGTCACTGTCCTGCGCCATGGCAGGCGCCACCGGGTAAAGTGCGGCGAGCACGGCTGCGGCCAACGGCTTCAGCGCCGGCGAATGCTTCTTCGGCTTGCTACGACGTTCGGATTTGCGCATGTTCGAGTTCCCTTATGCAGCTGACGGGGTACCGGTCAGGCCCGTCGCGTGAGCGCAACGCACCTGCTTGCCTCGTCTATAGTCAGCGATTCCGCCTGGAAGAATGCTGTCGCAGAATCGTCGCACGTCGTCTGCGACAGCCAATCCTGCTCTCACATTGTGAGACAGAAACCTGCGTGCATCGCCGTCAGGCTGCGGTGTTTCAGGTCGCTACGGGGTACTCCGCCATGCCCGCGACCCGCTGCAACCATATGTGGTGCGGCGGCAACTTCTGGCGCGCGACCACCAACCGGTCGATCACGTGCTTCAGCACGGTCGGGACCGGCCGGTTCCGCCCGTACCAGGCATCGCATTCCTCCGCAAGGAAATCCATGCCGTACAGCACCGCTTCATAGCTCGGGTAGCCCCACAATCCTGCCGTGTCGATCGGGGGTCGATGGTCACCCGGCAGGCCGCCGGAGGGTAGTGGATTGCTGGGCTGGTCGGGGAAAAACGGGTCCTCGAAATCCGCCGCCGACGGCGGCTTCGTGCGCCAGAAATCCAGCTTGGCCCGGAGACGCCCATTGATATGCTCGGGCCGTTGCACTTCGCGCCAGAACTCCGTGTCGGTGCGGCGCGTCAGGCAGTAATGCATGTTGATGAAATCGAGAATCTCGTAAAAGCGATTTGCCATGATGCGGTTGAAGCGCATCGCCAGGGGCGCCATGTCGTCGCCGCGCGGGAAATGCTCGGCCAGGAGCACTGCCGCGAGATCGCTCAGGTGAAGACCGGTCGATTCGAGCGGCTCGATGAAACTGCCGGCGAGCCCCGTCGCGACACAGTTACGCGCCCACGCTTTCGCGCGGTGACCGACCTTGAAGTGCACGACCCTGGAGTCGAGCGATTCGGCGTGCGCGCCTTCGAACCGCCGAATTTCACGCTCGGCGGCCTCTTCGTCCTGGAAGGCGCTGGAATGCACGTAGCCGAGTGAACGCCTGTCCTGCAGCGGAATATCCCAGACCCAGCCGCTGGACAGCGCCGTGGCCGTCGTATACGGGCGCACGTAACCGGCGTAATAGTGCTCGTAGGGAACGTGCATCGTGACCGCGCGATCGCAAAGGAGCCATTGCGAGCAGTCCACCCACTCGACCCCCAGCTTCTTCTCGATGAGCAGCGCCGCAAACCCGGTGCAGTCGATGAAGAGGTCGGCTTCGAGGCGCTGCCCGGACCGGCTCCGTACGGCGGCGATATCGCCGGTGTCGGTCATCT
>DATABW010000114.1:0-2181 GCA_036259375.1 Woeseiaceae bacterium | reverse complement strand
GCCACCCCGCGGTCTTAGATGCCATTCGTACTCAAATTGCATCCTGTGCGTATGCGCATACCGCCTTTTTCACGAACGCGCCGCAAGAGACGCTTGCGGGCATGCTCGCCGCCCGTTTCCCTGACCCCTCGGCCCGGGTATATTTCGTGTCCGGTGGATCCGAGGCGAACGAGGCTGCCATCAAGCTGGCTCGCCAGTATTGGGTGGCACGCGGCCAAGAGCGGAAACGGCTGTTCGTCAGTCGCCAGCAGAGCTACCACGGCAACACCCTGGGTGCTCTCTCGCTGTCGGGGAATACGGCGCGTCGGCAACTGTTCGGCCAGTTGCTGCACGAATGGCCGAAGGTTTCGCCCTGCTATGAGTACAGGCACCGGGAACCGGGCGAGTCGCCTGAGGAATACGGGCGGCGAGCCGCGGCCTCTTTACGTGATGCGATTGCTTCGCACGGCGCGGAAAATATTGCTGCTTTCGTCGCCGAGACAATCGTCGGCGCAACGCTCGGAGCAGTTCCCGCCGTACCCGGGTACTTCCGCGAAATCAGGAACATCTGCACTGAGCACGAGATTCTCCTGATCGCCGACGAAGTCATGGCCGGGTGCGGCCGCAGCGGAACCTACTTCGCCTTCGAGCAGGAAAATATCGTCCCGGACATCGTGACGATCGCCAAGGGGCTTGGCGGCGGGTACCAACCGATCGGTGCAGCGATCGCGCGCGGCGACATTCATGAGCAGATCGTCGACCGCTTCGGCAGCTTTGCTCACGGACACACGTACGTCGGACACGCAACGGCATGCGCCGCGGGCGTGGCCATAGCCTCGATCATTCAAAACGACAATCTCCTGGACAACGTTCAGCGCATGGGCGCCAGGCTGCGTGAGAGGCTGGCGACGGCGTTCGGCGACCATCCACACGTCGGCGACATACGAGGCCGGGGGCTTTTGGTTGGTATTGAACTGGTCGTCGACCGCGCTGCCAGAACCCCGCCGGCTGCTGTGCTCGCGCTGCCCGCCCGCCTGCGTAAAGAAGCCATGACGCAAGGACTCGTCTGCTATCCCGGCGGTGGCACGGCCGACGGAAGCAACGGTGCCCACATCCTGCTCGCCCCGCCTTTCATCTACTCCGAGGCCAATGTCGATGAATTGGTAACTCGATTAGGGCGGGTTCTTCAGCCACTCGTTCTGAACTGAACGTGCGGACGGTACACCAGCAGTTCTCTGCAAATCGCATTATGGTGATGTGTGCGCCGAACGGTGCGCGCCGCACGCATGCGGATCACCCGGCGCTACCCGTCAGCGCGGAAGAACTGGCTTATTGCGCGGTAAAGCTCCGCGATTCCGGTGTCTCGGTCATGCACCTGCACATCCGGGACGAGCAAGGCAGGCACACTCTGGATGCCGATGCCTATCGCGCTGCGATGGGCCGCATTCGGGACACGATCGGGTGTGATCTTGTACTCCAGGTGACCACCGAGGCGGTCGGTCGTTATTCACCGGACGAACAGAAGGCGCTCGTGCGGGAGCTGCGCCCGGAGGCCGTGTCGCTCGCGCTGCACGAGTTGTGCCCGGACGAAAAGGGTGAAAGTTCTGCAGCGGCGTTCTTCGAGTGGGTGGTAAACGAACGAATCTGGCCGCAATACATTCTGCACTCTGCCGAAGATATGCAGCGTTTCGAGTCGCTCCGGCGTCGAGGTATGTTCGTCGACGATAATCCTTCATGCCTGGTCGTTCTCGGACAATACTCGACGCGACGGATGGGCAACCCGGCGGACCTCGCCGCAATCCTGTCCATCATTGACGTGAAACATTGCTCCTGGACCGTTTGCTGCTTTGGTCCGCACGAGCATCAGGCGATGCTTGCCGCCCACGCCGAGGGCGGTCACGTCCGGATCGGCTTCGAAAACAACCTGCTGCTGGCCGATGGAGGACTGGCAGCAGATAATGCCGCGCTGGTTGCGCAATTTACCGCGTCGATAGAGCAATCCCGGCGGCGTCCGGCGACGGCCGACGAAGTGCGCGAGACGTTCATGTTCCGATAGCGAAGTCTTTACCGGAGTTGTCATGAGATCGATCGCAGTTTGCTTGTTGGTTTTATTTGCCCTGTGCGCCGACGTCGCCCTGGCAGAGGAACGGCCGCGCGCCCGCGATATCGGCCTTGTCGTGGGCATATTTCAGACAGGCGAGA